>JBAUTB010000102.1:0-57757 GCA_049582005.1 Gloeobacterales cyanobacterium
GACGAATGGTTGAGTCTTTTCAGACCCTAAACTATGATTAGGGCTTTTAAATACACAGCCTTCAAAGTAATCCACATAGTTGGTAATTACTCTTGGAACAATCGCCCCCGCCACAGCCCCAACTTGAGCATCATCGAACCCTTGCCAAAGCTCCAAAATCCAACTAGGGCTGACTTTACAATCTGCATCAGTTAGGGCAATAAACTCACCTTTTGCTTTTCGTATAGCCAAGTTGCGAGCAGCATAGGGACCAAGCTTAGATTCCTGTAGAACAGTAATCGGATACGAACGAAGAATCTCCAGACTTCTATCTGTAGAGTTATTATCAACACATATAATTTCTAAACGATCACGTGGCCATTCTAAAAGCATCAGAGAATCTAAAAGTTCTGAAATTTCTTTTTCCTCGTTGTAGACAGGAACTACAACAGAAATCAAAGGTAAAGGGATGCTCATGCAGCTTCAGGTCCTAAGGAAATTGTTTTAGCGATGAACTTGCGCGCAAACCGCTCTATAGCAAACTGTGGGATAGCACGATAGCCTTTTTTGAAGGCATCCCAAGAATCAGCAGGATGGCCCATTTTCAGAGATGACCACGCCACATCTAACCAACTGAGAGACACAGCACTATTAACGATGCTTACATGGTGGGAATCCACTTGTGCAGCCAAATGCTCCATAATCTTAAGGTTATCTAGGGCAATTTGCAGGTGATCTACGGTCAAACTCCCTGTACGTCTACGATATACGGAGAGAGCCTCTGGAAGAAAACCAATTTCCCAACCTCTTTGAGCAATTTGCAACCATAGATAGTAGTCTTCCCCTGTGTAGAAGCTCTCATCAAAACCTTGGCAGTCTGTCATGCACTGTGTTCTTAGGACCACCGAACTACTATGCCCCGTCCAGTTACGCTCCAAGAAGTCAGCAAATCTCAAAATTTGTTTTTTAGGAGGGGCAAACCAGGGAGATTCAAATCTTTGCACTGGTTGGTCAAAAAGAATTTGAAACCAGCTGAAACTCATCCCCATAAGAGGAGATTTTCTCATTAGGTTCAGATGCATTTCCAACTTATGAGGCTGCCATAGGTCATCCACATCAAGAAAAGCAATGTATTCTCCACGAACCAAATTTAGACCATGATTTCTGGCTGCAGCTGGACCTTGGTTTTCTTTATAAACGTAGAGAATGCGAGGGTCGTTTAAAGCTTTTACTTTTTGAGCAGTGTCATCCGTAGAGCCATCATCTATGATGATGACTTCAAAATCCTGAAAGCTCTGAGCAAATACAGAAGCAAGAGCTTCTTCAATATATTGACCTGCATTATAGGTAGGAATAATAATGCTGATGGTAGTCATGGCTGAGTATACATTTAGAGAGTAGGACTTAGATAATCACAGATGCAGTAGCGGCTCTTCTGGATTTGCGTTGATTAATCAATCTTATATACCGTGTGGCAAGGGTTTCAGGCATTGCGACGGGCATATATTGTATCATTCAATACCTTTTCACCAAGAATCCAGAAGAGCCGCAGTGGCTAGATAATGGATGTGGATATTGAGGTATCTAGGTCACCAGAAAGTCAAACCGGAAAAAGTCCCTACTGCCAAACATTTGCTTAAAAACTCCTATCCGTTCACTCATTGTGAACTTGAATTGTCCATCATTACTGTAATAATGCAATTTACTGCTTGGAACAATGGATTTAATCCAATCAACCCCATCATCTAAGTGCTGGTAGTGCACAAAGTTACTGGAATTAGCATTACGAGCAGCTAGACGAGTTTTTAGTCGCAACTGAATCTGCTCAGGGTCTCGATATTGATAATGTCTGTTCGGAATCTTGTATGAACACTTTTTACGTTTTTTCTCGCCAATTGGCTTCATATAGCCTCTCGGATTCGCACAATCTATATAATCCGGCCAGACTAAATCTTCTGTGATCCGAAACAAACGTTGTTCAATATTAACAAAACGATAGTAATGCCTTCTTTGCGCAATAGGTTGTTCGCGAGAATCTTTCCCATCTTTATAAGCTTGCCAATCCTTATCTGTGAAATAGAAATTGTATTGCAGTGTATTGATCTGATCTGCTCCTTCTTGATCTGCTAGGCTAATAGCTCTTTTAGGGTCTTCAGCGAGGAACTCATCAGCATCGAGGATGAAAAACCAATCTCCTAGGCTACATTGATCACGTACAGCATTAAAAACTTGTGCTCTCAACCCATCATAGAAAGCAACTTTTTCACGTCTGAAGGGAACCACTACGGAGTTCTCAACCTGCTGGACCTTCGCCCAACTATTATCTGTACTACCCGTATCGAAGACATATATTTTGTAGCAGAACTGACTTGCATAGCTCAGTGTTTGACCAATGATATCTTCTTCATTATTGACAAGACAAACCGCATGGATGCGTGTCATCGGCGAAGTCCTTCAAGTTCAATGGGTGCAGTCAATCTATAAGTTTCAGGTTTTGGCAATAACTTCGGCTTTACTTCCTCTTTAGGCCATTTCCATCCAGCTACCGCAATGATAGTCATCCAATAAAAATAGAATGCTGTAGTCTGCCAGTAGTGTTCTGTAGTCATTCCTACAGTGACAGCAGCATAAACACCTAACATAATTAAACATAATTCTTTTTGCGAAGAGCTAGGTGGTGCTTGACGCCAAATGTCTGCAATACGAAAAAAGAGAGCCGCCCATAACACTAAAAACATAAATAGTCCAACTAGCCCTGTCTCGGCTAAAGCTCGAATAAAGTCGTTGTGAGCACCATTATGGAAAGGAGTTAATAATTCCGTAGTACCCAAACCATACCCAAACAAGGGTGAATGTTCCCAAGCTTTGATCAAGTAGCTCCACTGTGCAATGCGCCAACTGAAACTATTGCCATCTATATAGGACAGATTGACAGCTTTAGAAATGCTGAAATCGCCATTCAAGAGAGGAGTACGCTGCAAAATATCAAGTCGAGTACGGCCTATGTCGGTACTTATGAATATGCCCAAAGCCAATGTAATAGCAAGACTCGCTGTAGCCAAACTCTTAAAACTTAAACGTGGCAAGCCAAGTACACCGATCAGCACCAAAACCATGGCAATTCCTGCCAGGGAATTAGTTTTCAGATATATGAATAATATTACGCCGATTAGAGCTAACCATCGCTTTTGAGCAGTAGCTCGGTACTTCCACCAAGCCAAGCTCCCCATAAGTAATAAATAAACAGCGAAGGTATTAGGGTGACCCAACGTACCATTTATACGGGTATGACCAAGCTCTTCAAAGGGGCGTAATTCATACCAGAGTTTAGTGAGATAAGTTGGGAAGTATAGTTGCCCTAAGGCCGCACTGATAGGTACTATTAAAGACAGCAGCAAATAGCTCACCAGTTTTTGGCCAGGAATTTTATCTCGCAATTGCATTACCAAAGTATAGATAGCGCCATAGGAAGCGAAACGAATCCATTCACGAATACCTATGCTAAAAGCTTCCGATTCTTTAGGCAGCCATCCCTGGGAGGTTGCTAAAGGCCAGAGAGCTGTTAGCAAAGTCCAGAAAAGGAGGAAGATCATCCACCAATCAGCTTTTATTCTCTTATGAAGAAGTAAACAACCTATGACATAGCAAATTGTGATCCCATCAATGGCTAAGGCCAAGAGAGATGCTAGTTGATACTTACTAAATGGGTCGAGGCTTGAACGAATAATCAACAGGCTAAGTATGGAAAATTCAAATTTATTGAAAAGAAGTGCAATCCCGAAAGCAGCAATAATTCCTATGGTTAGTATTTGAGGTTTCGTAGCAGCAGCAATGCCCATAACTACGCTGGTCAGCAAGATAAAGACGATCCAGAGATATTGGCTTTGTCGCGAAGAGAAGAATATATCCATAGTTATGAAGAGAAGTAGCGGTGAAAGTTAGCAAAAAATCCCTGCGGTGAAAGCCAATCTAGCCATAATTGACGGCAGGCTAGCTGCAAATCTTGAAATTCTTGATTAGATAAACGAGCATGAAATTCACGGATGATATCTCCCAGATGGGGTAGATCTTCTTCTTCAACCCAAACACAGTACTTTTTCCAATCAATATACTGCTCAAATGGAAGACTACAATCGGTATTCACGAAAAGGGGAATACGACCACAGCTTAACGTCTCATAAAAGCGATAAGAAAAATTTCCCCCACCCCGAGTGCAAAGAACGTAGTCACTGTCGAGCATATTCTCTACAAATTGTTGTCGTGGAGAAATAGATAAGCTACTGCTGTGATGAAGGTTCTTTCGAATGATGAAATTACATTGAATTCCAGGAGTGCGGGAGAGAATATACAGAGCTTGTGCCCGGATCCTCGAACCATACAACCAAGGTAAAGGATGTTTAACGAGGTCAATTCCAGCTTTTGACAATACCCGAGACACAGTAGGGGCAGCTCCCAGTCTCATCCTTAGTAGTGTCTTAAGCTTGCTTTTTGGCTCACATAAGGCATCATACCCACAGTACGCAATTACAGGTTCAGAACTTTTGGAACGCAGTTTGACTTCTCCCTGACAATAGCGTTCGACAAAATCCTCACTCCAGGCTGGAATAACAAATTCATTAGGTTGACAGGTAGAACGAAGCAGGGAGGTACGAAAAACTAAACTATTTTGAATAGCTATCGGTGCAGTCGAATCGTCTAAGCAGAAGATGATCAGTGGCTTGCTTTGCGACGCCGACACTTGTGCCATTTTTTTAGCTAGAGACTGGGCTATTTCAGGCTCTTTAGACCCCTCGCCCCAATCGAATGGCAGTACTGTGATGTGTGCCTCTTCTAGAGGAGTTATCTTGAAGCACTGGCTTCCTCTGTCAGTGTACTGGTCATAACGACCACTGTTTGGATTAGTGGGGTCTTCATAGTTCTTCCCCCAAAAGGGGTAAAGCATCACGAAGTGTTGCACTGAGCTAGGCAAATAATCTTGGTCTGTATAAATATTCAAAGACATTTGTTTTACACAGAGTTTATTTATGCCCTCAAGTGGGCTACATCCGTTCGGTAAACGTATTTATGAAGGTAGGAAGAAACTAGATCTACTTCGACACACTGGTTTGCACCAATAATAGAGCAAACAACAGGGCCAGAGACAGTATAGCTATCTTGTCCTGTAGACCAAATAACACTATTGGCGACCCGTGCATCAGCAGTGAGAACTGTACCGTCGCTAATACAACTTAAACCATTTATCACAGCTCCAGCCTGAATATGACAGTTATCACCTATCAAAGCTTTATCAGAGATAATTGCACCAGGCTCAATGATGGTATTTTTGCCAATCCGATCCTTTAAGCAACCATTTTGCTCCAGTAAGTCCCAGTGCGTGGCAAGATACTGCGGCAAAGTCCCAACATCAGACCAGTATGCATCCGTGCGCATAGCGTAGATAGGAGCCCCTATCGCTAACAACTTAGGGAATAAGTCATGACCAAAGTCAAAAACCTCTCCAGCCGGGATGTAATCAAATACTTCAGGCTCAAGAATATAAATACCAGTGTTGGCCAGCCTGGATTTTTCTTTGCCTGGAGACGGTTTTTCTTGAAAGGAAAGAATGCGTCCTGTTTCCTCTGTCACGACGATCCCAAATCTAGAAGGATCATCGACTTCCTTTACGGCCATGGTAAGCAGCGCACCCCGAAACCGATGGAAAGCTAACATCTGACTGAGATCTATATCTGTTACCACATCCCCTGAAACAATAACAAAGGTACTGTCCTTCAAGAAATCAGCTTGGCGACGCACACCACCAGCAGTACCAAGCAATTGTTCCTCCCAAGAGTATTGCAGGTTCACTCCACAGCTACTTCCATCCCCAAAAGTTTTCTCAATCTGCTCTCCCTTGTAGCAAAGATTAGCCACAAAATCTGTAAAGCCATGATCTCTGCAAAGGCTGATGATGTTAGCCATCACGGGACGATTTAGAACAGGGATTAAAGGCTTGGGTAAAGCATCAGTAAAGGGGCGTAAACGAGTTCCCTTACCTGCCGCTAATATAAACGCTTTCATCAACTACCTCACACCGTAAATATTTAGTGAAAAATCACCAGCCACCAAAGAATAAACGCCCAAGACCACCCAAGCCAAAAAACGGTCCGGTGAAGGTACCTATGTCATCTGCAAGCTGCTTAGAGGCTTTACGACCCACAAAGACCACATCACCAGTGCGAACCTGGAAAGTGGTTTTACCTTCGGCGAGTTCATTGTAGTTAATTTGACGCTTGTCTAGCTTGCCGCTGGGTGTCAAACGAGCCACACTGATAGTGGAAATATCAGCGTCGGTAGTCGGGCCACCTGCCGCAGAGATAGCATTTAAGAGCGTCGAGCGAGGATCCACATCAACGACACCCGCTTTTTTAACCTCACCCACCACTTGAACCTGGACGGTTTTTGGAGCCAAGGTACTGGTAGCAACAACTTGTGCCATCTGTTCTCCAGCTGTATCACCTTCGGCCAGTCTGGCAATCTTGATGGTATCGCCATCAGTAAGGGGCAAGTCTTTACTGAAATCTCCAGACTGTAGTGCCTGCCAGAAGTCAACTTTTATTTGCTCTGCAGAGCCATCTCCCTTTTGACGGATCAACGTGATATTGCGCATATCCGCTAAAGGGGTAACGCCCCCTGCCAGATTTAAAGCGCCGGAGATGGTTTCCTGCTGTCCAGCCACCGCCACATTTGCCCCAGCCACCGGCCGAGCGAAAACCTGAGGTCCGGGGCGGCCCACTTCCCCCACCACATTGACTTGAATAGGCCGGGTACCCGCTACTGAAACCGAAACTATCGGTTTGCGCACCACACCACTGAGGCGCGAGACTAATTCCTCAGAGAGCTGGTCAGGCGTTTTTCCGGCAGCTCGTATGGCACCAACATATAAAACATTGATGGTTCCATCAGGTAAAATTACTTGATCTTTAGAAAGCTCGGGGAAGTCGAAGACATCTACATGAATTTGGTCCCCATTGCGTAGCCGATAACCTTGGCTCGTAACTGAGGTATTGAGAGTCAGGGGCTGTTCCTGCCCTCCTTCCGCCCATACAGGGCCAGAAAGACCTAAAACTAAGCCCACAGTCAGATAAACAAAAATCTTTTTCATGGCGATACTCTACTACAAATCGTGGAAATGCATAGTACTGAATCAGGACTAACTAATCTTTAGCCGGAGGCAGAGCGAGGGTCAGATCTTTCTCTTTCCCTCGGCCGTAATAGTCGTAGCTGTAGGCCAGTTCTTTGCGCGCATTGACTCCATTGATAATGACGCCCAAGAGTTGGATATTGTTGCGTTCTAAAGATTGCTTTACTCGAGCCAAGGGTTCTTGTTCTGAGTAGTCAGGACGAACAACTAAGAGAACGCCTTTTGCCTTCGCACCAAACAAATAGCCATGAGCATGCCCTGCCAATGGAGGTGTATCGACAATGATTTGGTCATAGGAACCAGCCAGTTGCTCTAGCAACACGTCGAGGACTTGGCTACTGAGGAAACCAGCAGAATCTTCAAGAAACATTTGGCCAGCAGGTAGTACGTGAAGATTTGGAGTTGCTGTAGGCTGGATATAGCGAGTAATCGGGTGAATCTTATCACTATTCTGAGAACCAGTAGAACACTGATGGAGCCACTCTGAAAATCCCAGAGAGTCCTTCATGGAGAAAATAGTTCCCAAAGATGGACGGATGAGGTCTGCATCAATTAGCAAAGTTTTCTGCTGAGCTTGACTCATTGAAAATGCCAGCCGAGTCGCTACCGTTGATTTCCCTTCATTGGGAATAGCACTGCTGATAACTGTGAGGGGAATCTTTGACTCATTCCCCTTGGTTAGGAAGAATAAGTTCGTGCATAACATACGATAAGCTTCACGATTCCAGGTTCCTAATGCATCTGCTGAGTTGGTCGAGACCCAGGGTAAGGAAGCGAGAACTGGGAGCTCAAGCAACTGTTGAGCTTCCTGCTGAGAAAGAATTTTTCTGCTCAAAGCCTCCTTAAGGGCAACTACACCTATAGCAGCCACTAGGCCCACTGCTGTGCCCGTAACCCCCAAAATATAGAAATTTGGCCACGCAGGATTTGTAGGAAGACTGGCGGGCTCAATAATACGTACATTAGCTACCCCTTGAGCCTCAGCAATCTTTGCCTCTTCTAGCTTGTTCGCCAGCATATTGTAAGCAGTGCTGTTAACCTGAACCTTACGAGATAGTTGGGCATAACGCACTTGTCGCTGGGGAAGATTCCTTACTTTACTGCCGTACTGTGTAATTTCAGCTTCCACCGTTGCTAGTTCTTGAGCTGTTCCACTCCGCTTGACTTCCAAGTCTGTTAGCTGTGCAACGAGGTTCTGACTGACGGGGTCTACCTTTACATTTTTCTGATTCTTCTTGCCCCCCATAGCCTGAATACGTTTATCAATCAGGGATTGGAGAGACTCACGTTGTCGCATCAGCTGTTGCATTTGGGGACTCTGTGGCCCCAAGCGTCCTGCCTGTTTAGCTAGATCAGCATCCAACGCAGCCAATTGTGTCCTCATAGCCTGGATATCGGGGTCTTCACTGATAGCCACTTCGGTCCTCGCCTGGCTAGAAGTTTTTCCCTTCAGTTGCCTACGCAAATCAGATATTTGTGAGTCTTGGGAATTGAGGGTTGCCCTTAAAGTACGCTCCTGGACTTCTAATGCCGACAGATTATTTACTGCGGACTGAGCCTCTGCCGCAATTTCCACAGAGCCTGAAGACCGCTGAAAATCCTGGAGGTCTCTCTCCGCAGCTTTCAAAGTTCGCTCCACTTCAGGTAGCTTACCTTGAATAAACTCACGAACCGAAGTAGCGCGGGCACGGTTATTGGTGATCTGACTATTGACGAAAGCTTGAGCAACTGAACTGACTACAGTTTTTGAGGTGTTAGGATTTCCACTCCTGTAGGATAAAACCACAATATCAGTCCCAAGAATCTGTTTAGTAGCAATTCCTGACCGGATTTGACCTGAGTTTAGAATAGTTCCTGTTTTTGGATCCCGTGGGGTCCCAGTAGCAATAGCCGCTCTTAAAACAGGTTCTGTACGCAGAAGTTCTAATTTATTTTCAATAGGGTTGCTACCCGGCGTATATGCATTTCTGTCTTCTACTCCCTCAATGCCAGACACTTGAGGTCCACCATCCTGGAACAGAATCTTTGCTTCAGACTCGTACTGAGGGGGGGTTAGAGCTCCTACAACGAGACAAGAACCCAAGACAACTGAGAAAGCCAGGAGGGCCTGAAACTTGTGCCGTGCAAAAACGTATGGGAGAGAAGATATATCGATATCAGCCATAAGCGTTCCTTAAAGATGAAGACAGAGAGAATGAATTAACTAGGTTTACAAAGACATTATTATTTAGACAGAGGTGCAAACACCTCCTCTTCACGCTCCAAACATTCAAAGCCGGCGACCACACGCATTCCTGGTGGTAGATACTGGCTAGAGAAGTAAACATGTTCGGGTGGTTTGGGAGAGGACCGATTAGAAATATAAAGAAAATCTAACCTGCCACGGAGTGAGGATGAGCTCAATGTAGTCTAGATACACTAATTCTGCAATCCACCCCCCTTTGAGGTTGTTGTAGGGGGATTGAGTAGCCCGAGCTGAGATCAGATTGACCGTCGAAGCTTAGACTAGATCATGCTTGTGAGGGAAACAATGAGGACGCTAATCTCTAGACTGCTCGAGTGTAAGAGAAGTGCCTTACTAAACCTAGAGGGTAAAGCCTCAAGTACCGCATTCAAAGCATAATTGGAAGGGATCAGGACTATTTATTTTCGGCGAATGTGAGCCTTTAGGGCTCAACATCTCTAACGCTACCGCGCCTTACTCTACATGGTCACCCTCCGAGATAACATCAACCGGAACGTCTTATCGATGCAACTCAATTCCAGCATAAGAGTTATTTTAATTTAGTCAAGTAATATAAACAAACCGTGAGAGTACTGAACTTTAGGTAGTCTATAAAACAGTTTGACTGTACATGAAGTTGCTATAGGTTAATCATGTGAATTTGATGTAAATATCTTAGCAAACCGGTTGTTAAATACTATGTACTCTTCAAGGCAATCGCAGGAATCAATAAAGGAGTTTAGAAGATTAAACCAATGCTCCCCAAAGTCTATACAGTACCGCTGAGAACGTGAGTTCGATGGAAATGGCTCAAATGCTTATTCGCTCATTGTAATACCAATCGCTCATGCTGAGGTTTCAGCACCCCAAAGGGTGAAGCTCTATTTTCAGCCCTCTTCTGTCATAGTGGGAAAGGAAAAATTTTACCAGACCCTGGAAAAGCTTGTAGGCTATGTCTTTTACACCTTATTTCCTAACATCTTCCTCAATTGGCAGGGATTCAGAAAGATCCTTGCTTAGTGAGGGTTCCAGCATTTTCTCTGCCTAGAGTGACAGAAGAGGGTCAGAGTAATTCTAAATGAGTGTGCATTATAGAGATCCTTACAGGATAAGCATTTAAGGCATCTGATTTAGTGCAAGTTGAATCAGAATTGGTATGAGCTCAAAAATAGATCCGTTCCCAATAAGAGTTTCCTCTCAGTGATGGGAGTTCGACGCTGAGAGGAAACTGCTTCACTCGTGCATTCGAGAGCCGATTAAAGTTTATGAAATAGTTATATAAAGTGATAACTATTTCATTTTAGAGCAACTGCGCAGCGCTCACAGATCTCAGGATGAATAGATGAAAATCCGATCTTCGTTGAATAGTTCCAACAACGGGGACATTTGCACCCATCTGCTTTATCTACTCCCACAAGTGCATTTGCACCAAATAAAGACTGTTCACTGCCCTCATGCATAATATGATATTCAGTCTTCGCTTTGTCCGCAGCATCTACTAGTAACACTTGGGACGTTATGAATAGATAGCGTAATTCTTCTTGCATCCTCTTCAATTCTCTCTTCAAGTTCTCATCTGGCGTGAAGATAAAAACCTTAGCTTCTAGTGATGACCCAATAAATTTTTTCTCGCGAGCTGTTTCCAAAACTCTATTTACTAGAGCTCGTAGAGGTAGAAGTTGATGCCAGGACTCCTCTAGCTTAGGATTATACCATTTAGAATCCACCTCTACCCAACCTGATTCGAATACAGATTTAACAGGTGTCCCATAAGGAATATTCTGCCAAATGTCCTCAGCTAAATGGCATAGAATAGGGCCGATCATCTTAGCTAAATTTTCTACTAGGATCCCCAGAACTGCCTGACAGCTTCTTCTTCTGTCAGAATTTGGTGCACTAATATAAAGTCTATCCTTCGCGACGTCGAGATAGAAATTAGATAGATCGACTACACAAAAATTCTGGATTGTTTGGAAAAATCTAAAAAACTGATAACTATCAAATGCCTGTGTAACTTCCTGCTGAATCTGAACAAGTCTATGCAGTATATACTGATCAATCTCTGATAGCTCTTCATAGGCAATAGCATGATTTTTTGGATCAAAGTCATACAAGTTACTCAACAAATAACGAGCCGTGTTACGAATTTTCCGATAGACATCGGCCATTTGACCAAGAATTGTTTTTCCTAGAGGTACATCAGCGCTATAGTCCACAGATGAGACCCATAAACGCAAAATATCAGCCCCATAGGGAGGGTCTTTCTTTAAATCTTTTCCTCCTTCGATAACGACTTTGGGATCGACTACATTTCCTAAAGACTTACTCATCTTGCGACCTTGCTCATCTAAGACAAAGCCATGGGTCAGTACAGCTTTATAAGGAGCTTGGCCACGGGTAGCCGCTGAAGTTAATAGGGAAGATTGAAACCACCCCCGGTGTTGATCAGAACCTTCTAGATATAAGTCTGCAGGGTAATGTAGTTCTGGTCGCGTCTCCAAGACAGCAGCCCAACTGCTTCCCGAATCAAACCAGACATCCATGATGTCAGTTTCTTTGTGATAGGTCCGCCCATTATTTCTATAGGACTCAGGAAGTAATTCTTCAGTAGATAATTCCCACCAAGCATCAGAACCGTGATGGCGAACAATTTTCTGAATATGACTAACGGTTTCTGCGGTCAAAAGAGCCTCTCCGGTCTCGCGGTCATAAAAAACAGGAATAGGCACTCCCCAAGCTCTTTGACGAGAAATGCACCAGTCTGAACGTTCTGCCACCATCGACGTGATTCGGTTTTTCCCCACGGCTGGTATCCAAGTCACTGCTTCGATAGACTGCAGGGCGATCTCTCGAAACCCTGCTACCGAGGCGAACCACTGAGTTGTCGCTCGAAAGATCGTTGGCTTTTTAGTCCGCCAATCATAGGGGTATTTGTGGTTATAGGCTTCTTCTTTTAGAAGAAACCCTATCTGCTGGAGAGATTCAATAACCGCTTGATTACCTTCATCCAAAACTTTCAGCCCTTCAAAACCTGGAGCTTCGGCCGTAAATTTACCTAGATTATCTACCGGAGCGAGAATGCTAAGTCCGTATTTTTTACCAATTTCAAAATCTTCTACCCCATGGCCTGGAGCCGTATGCACAACGCCTGTACCGGACTCTGTCGTGACATGATCGCCCAGAACCACTGGACTGGGGCGGTCATAGATAGGGTGGCGGGCAACTACACCTTGGAGCTCTTCGCCCAATACTTCTTGGATGATGGGGAGTCTTCTTGCCAAAACCTGCTCTAGATGAGCTACTCGGTCTTTAGCGAGAATCAGGAAATCTTCTCCATCAGCTACCACAGCATAGGTTAACTCGCCGTTGAGACACACCGCCAAGTTACCTGGAATCGTCCAAGGGGTGGTAGTCCAAATGGCGAAATAAAGAGGGCAATCAGCTGGAAGCACAGATGAATCGAACGCAATCACAGGAAACTTGACATAGATACTCCGGGAAATGTGCCCTTCTGGATACTCCAGCTCTGCTTCAGCTAAGGCCGTTTGAGAACTAGGACTCCAATGAACAGGCTTGAGTCCCCGGTAAATATAGCCATTGAGCGCCATTTGGCCAAAAACGCCTAGCTGGGCTGCCTCATACTCCGGGTCCAAGGTTTTGTAGGGATGCTCAAAATCTCCCCATATAGCCCACCGTTTACAATCAGCCAGTTGCTCTGCGACGGCATCCAAAGCAAATTGTTGTGCCCTTTTGCGCAATTGGATAGGCGTAAGGCTTTGCCGTTCTTCTTTACTCATTTGTTGTAAGACTTTCAGCTCAATGGGTAAGCCATGACAGTCCCAACCAGGGACATAGCGAACCTTACGCCCTCGCAAAACTTGGTAGCGATTGATTGCATCTTTGAGAATTTTATTCAGTGCATGACCAATGTGCAGGCTTCCATTGGCATAAGGGGGCCCATCGTGAAGGACAAAAACTTCACCAGGATTATGTTCTGCTTGGTGGGTGTAAATTCCTTCTTGCTCCCAGAACGCCTGAATTTCTGGTTCGCGGATCACAGCGTTGGCCCGCATAGAAAAATCGGTTTGTGGAAGATTGACGGTGTCTTTGTAATCTTTGACAGTATTCACAGGAAATCCCAGATGGCACTCTTAAGACATTATCGCCTTCCTCTAAACCATTTGAAGGGAAGTTAAGGGGTTCACTAGAGATGGTTTAGGATCAAAAAAGTTTACCGATACTTAGGAGGAAGCCTTTGTGATTCGATTCGGCATTCTCAGCGACCCTCATATCACCGTCCCTGAGACCCTCCAAGACTACCCAGGCCGTAGCCACTTTTTGGAGGTCAGCATTCCAGCAATTAATAAAGCCTTGGAGGCCCTGCAGTCAGAGAACATAGATTTCCTAATGATTCCAGGAGATCTGACCCAAAATGGTGAAAAGACAAACCATGCATGGTTAGTTGATAAATTAAGCCGCCTACCCTACCCGACTTATCTTATTCCTGGAAATCATGATGCTCCCGCTTGGGAATCCAACCATGAATGGTTAGGACTTAAGCATTTCCCGAATATTTACAAAAATTTTGGTTATGAAGAAAATCAACTTTACTACGCGGCAGAAGTGGCACCTAATATCCATCTTATCGGTCTAAACTCCAATCAATTTATAAATGGCAAAAGATATGTGATAGGAGCTATTGATGATGAACAGTATAGTTGGTTAGAAGCAACCCTAAAAAGACTGGATGGGAGCTTAGTTATAGTCATGGCCCATCACAATATTCTGGAACATATTCCCCTACAAGCTCGCCACCCCATGACCAAGGCCTATATCATCGAAAAGCATGAGCGGCTTGTTCACTTACTCAGAACCCATGGGGTTGAACTGGTTTTTACAGGGCATTTTCATATGCAGGATATTGCAGAATGCAAGGGTCTCTATGACATTACCACAGGGTCTTTAGTTGGTTATCCACATCCCTATAGAATTTGTGAAATCGATGAACAAAAGATCAAGATTAAATCTTATCAGGTCACTTCCTTAGAGCAATGGCCTGATTTACATAAAGTTTCTTTGGAGCGGATGGAATCTGTCAGTGATGTCTATATGATTGAACTCCTAACATCTCCTCCTCTATCTATTCCCTTAAGGAAAGCAAAGCAACTTGCACCCCAGTTGCGTTTCTTCTGGCCTAAGATAGTTGCGGGAAATGCTCATTTTTCTCTGCCTGAGTTTCCATTGTCTATCCAGATGTTTTTTGCTCAATTCAATGACTTTCCTCCTGATGATAATAATGTAGTCTTACCTCTACACAACCCTATGAAATCTGTTCTGAGCTAACCTATGCATTGGAAAATTCTTGGCTCTCAATATGTCCTTAATCACCCCTGGATGAAAATTCGGAAGGACATATGTAAACTGCCAGATGGAACTATTATTGATGATTACTATTGGATAGAATCTCCCGACAATACCCTAGTTGTTCCAATTACAACACAAGGAGATGTAGTAGTTGTGAAACAGTACAAACATGGAGCTAAAGAAGTTCTGATCGAATTTCCGGGAGGAGTTATGGATTTTGGGGAAGAGGCTTTGGCAGGAGCCCAACGAGAACTTTTGGAGGAAACAGGCTACGGAGATGGCATTTGGACATTTTTGGATGCCGTCTATACGGGTCCCACGAAGTCACCAGCTCGGACGCATATTTTTTTGGCAGAGGGAGTAATTTCAAAGCAAAGGCAAGCTCTGGATCCAGAAGAATGCATAGAAGTGCTGACTATAGATTGGGAAAAATTGAGTGCCATAGGGATAAAGACTTGTAACTCCAGCTTGGCTATGCGTTTAGCAGCAGAGAAAATAGGTTTGTAGTTCAGGTGTGCTTCCGTTTCATGCTGCCCAAACATGTATAGAAGCGCTACTGTTAGGGTATAGTCCGCTAAGGACGTTATGGGCCACTCACATTCGCTAGAACTGCATCGCATCGTCCGTTAGGAGTCGTATGGAAGATACATTATTACTCTGCCAGGTATCCCTGGGCAGTTTGACTTTGCAGGGTTACCGTATCGGTCGCCAATACCTCATCGTTGCCTATGGGGTTATAGAAGAAGCAAAGCCAACGCGCTATATCTTTGAAGAATTTGAAGATATGAACCGCCTGTGGCTGAATTTGAAAGAAAAATCTGAATCAGAAGTAAGACAAATTCTGGCGGGCAAACAAGAAGGGCTGCAACCACGCCGCCGTTCATTCACTACCGCAGCATCTCGCCAAGAAGCTCAAGGGGCAAGGCCTGAACGCCCTGCTTATTCGGATCAAAATCCTCGACGCTACGGAACGAGTCCTGATCCTTCCAACAGAGACCGACCCACTCGTTCCTTCCGACCGCGCAGCTCGTGACAGGCCGCCTGTCCATTATTTAATAGGCATTTCAAAGGTTAGTGGATGGTAGGTAGATGCACGGTAAACGTACTTCCTCCTTTTGGCGTACTACTGACTGTAATCTCCCCATGATGAGTTTCCACAATCTGCTTGGCAATCGCCAGCCCTAATCCTGTCCCTCCTTCAGAATGGGTACGGGATTCATCCACGCGATAAAAACGCTCGAACAATTGAGGTAAATGCTGTGCTGAAATGCCTACCCCAGAATCACAAACTTTGATTTCAGCTTGGTCTGCCGCTTGAGCCAAATCAATCTCAACCTTGCCTCCCGTTGGGGTGTACTTAATGGCATTAACAATCAGGTTGGTAAACAAGCGATAGAGCTGGTCTTCGTAGCCTCGCACTTTAGGATCTGTTTCTGATAGCTGGCAGGTAAACTTTAGTTGCTTTGCCTCTGCTTGAGGAGCTAATTCTTCATAGAGGTCAGACAAAATTGTCTTGAGAGAACAGCGCTCTAGTTTGGGCTGTTCAACCGCATCAATGCGATCCGTACGGGCCAACCACAGGAGGTCGTTGGTCAAGGAGCTCATGCGCCGAGCTGTCTCAACGATAGCCGTAAATTTTGCTTGGGATTGCTCAGGAGTTAGTTGTTCTGTTTGCACGGCACTTTGGGCCGTAGTCAAAATCGTGGCTACTGGAGTCCGTAACTCATGGGAAGCATCGGCGGTGAACTGTTGCAGCCTTTCATAGGATTTGCGGATCGGGATCATCGCTCTACCCGCCAAGAGCCAAGCAGCCAAACCAATCACGCATTGTAAGAGGGGAACAGAGACCAAAAGACCCAGCAAAACTTGTTTAAAGACTTCATCCGCTTCTTCGAGGGATAAGCCAATCTGCAAAATCCCCTCTGGGGTTTGCACTGTCAGTTGGCGGTAACGCCCTTCCCCTCCCTCCATCGTGTCAAACCCTAATCTCGGCTTTCCTTGGACGGCAACCGGAGCTTCCTTGTCATCGTCATCCCCTTCCTTCTGCCCTCGTTCCCATAGCAATTTTCCTTGATTGTCATAGCTACGGGCAAAGGCGAGGGAGGTCTGTTGGAAGTCTTCCTGCATATCAGGATGAGACGTGGTGAGCGTAAAGTTTCGCTCATTCAGATGATCAACTCCTTCTTTGCCAGCAGAGGAGCTAACCAGAGTTAGCAGAGCGTGATCTACGGCCTGGATCTGTCCGTCTTGGACAACTTTTAGAAATATTCCAGAAGCAAACAGCAGAATCACCCCCATGACCAGAGCGTACCAAAGGGTCAATTTCCAGCGAGTCTGTGCAAAAACCTTATTTATCATGGCTCTCCTAGAACCCCATACCGATACCCTATGCCATATACCGTGTGAATTAGGGGTTTACTGAAGCCTTGGTCTATCTTTTGGCGCAAGAGTCGGACTTGGGCAGCTACTACGTTACTCTCCGGTTCCTCGCCGATTTCCCACAGACGCTCAATGATTTGGTCGCGGGTGAGGACTTGGCCCGAATGAGTAAGGAAATACTCCAGGAGTTGAAATTCTTTGCGATTTAAGGCGATCGTTTTGCCTTCCCGGTAAGCCGTCATCGTTTGCAAATCAAGACGCACTCCATCCGCTTCAACCACTTGGTCTTGAAAACTCGTCGGACGGCGAAGCAAGGCCCGCACTCTGGCTAGCAGTTCAGCGGTATCAAAGGGCTTGATCATATAGTCATCAGCACCGGCATCCAAACCCTGGACCTTATCCAGAGAGAGGTCTTTGGCAGTTAGCATGAGCACCGGGGTGTTTTTACCAGAGTGCCGCAATTTACGGCAAAGTTCTATCCCAGAGAGGCCGGGAAGCATCCAATCCAAAATAAGCAAATCATAGGTCCCGGTCTGGGCAAGATCCCAGCCATCATCACCCCGATAGACAACATCAGTCACATGTCCGGCAGCCGTTAAGACGTCTTTTAAGGCATGGGCTAAGTTTTCTTCATCTTCGACCAGTAAAAGACGCATAGTGTTTTACTTTCCTGTCCCTAGGAGAGAGGCCTATAAAAGTTGTCTTTTCTTAGAGTCTACAGGACGCACATCTCCCCGAGCGAAATGATCCGGTAAGGTTTGGATATCCGTTTCCATGATCGCCCACTCAGGTCTTGAGGTCCAAACAAATGATGACTAAGAGCATAGGTAGTCGGTTGATTTGAGCCCCAATACTCTTGACTTAGGGAAACCGTCTGCTTTCACGATGTGGGGAACTACTTTATAATCTAAGCCGCTGAGAAGCCTTTGCTTTACGCAAAAGCACACTATCATGCGTAATTTCTTGGACGGTCCACCCACTACCGACGACATCCCCTTTGGTCACATCGACACTCTTTTGAATTTCCCCTTGCTGCACTTCAAGGACTGCTAAACGGGATCTATCTTGCTCCGCAATGGACTGGAGGCGGAATTTCTCTGGGAAGCTCCCTGGTTTAGGTACGGCTAAGGGTAAAGGTGCTGGGGACTCTGCTTGGGGAGAAGGAGGAATTACCGCCACAGGCGAAGCGGGAGGAGAAAAGGGCGTTTTAGGGCTAGTGGGAGTAGGAGTAGATGGCTGGGTCGCGGGTTGTGTTCCAGGATTAGCAACCGATGTAGCAACAGACTCCGCAACAGGCTTAGCGGCTGGAGGGGGTGTTAGGGGAGTAGTCAAGGACGCACGAATAACATCAAGCGAAAGAGGATTCCAGGCCTGAGCCACAACGTCATCGACCAAGCCCCCATTTTTATGATTGTTGCGCATCGTAACCAATAGACTACCTACCGTAGCAGGCATCGGAGCATAGGTGAAGTCCGTAAGATAGCGGTCGCCGTACTCTCCCCCGTAGATCAGATTTTGTGCCCCTGGGTTGGGGGCGGGGCGGATTTGGAGATTGTCCGCCAGTAGGCTGCCCCGTACCCCAAAACTACCAAGGATTTCTACCGCTCCCGTCGTAAAAACTTGAGCTTTGATCTGTCCTAAAGGCAACACTTTTCCAGGGACACTTTTATACTCCAACCTTGTTACACGCCCTTGGCCTACTCCCCCGATGGCTACCACTAGCTCCGGGTCGCGTTCTGGGTCAGAGGGGTTGAGCCGGGCAGGCACCACCGCTAGATCTTCACTAATGGCGACTAACCGCGTATCCAGAGGAAGTGTAATTTTATCGATCGTCACTGCTGAACGCGTCCGCCGGAGAATGCCCGATGGACTCTGAGGGTCTGGATTGGTCTCTTTTGGGGAGAGCATAATGGGCTGACCTTCTTGATCCGCCAAGATGGTAGAAGGGGCTTCAGGACTCAGAGAACGTAGACGGATGGCAGGTGCGTTGAGGTCTGTGGGACTCACCAGAATAGAAAGACTATCTTCTGCACGCTCTGGCAATAGGCTGAGATTTTCAAGGACCAAAGCCCCCTGGACTATGAGGGTGCCCCGCCCTCGGTAGCGGAAGGTGGAAAATTTGTCGGCGTTGATCGAGAGGTCTTTAACGACCAGAATTCCATAGCGGGCTTTGGAAAAATCAAAGACTCTCTCTTTTGCGTCGTAGATGAGTTCTTTCTGGTCACTGATCAGATTTTGGTCTTGCCGGAACGCGCTTGCTTGGGTCCCTCGTTCTGCGAGCCATTTAATCAGTCGCTTAGGCAAATAGGCTTCTAAAGATTCCTGAGTAAGGGGTTCTGGGGTAACGTTCCAACTGGCTGGAGACTCTACAGAAAGGCCATTGTTCGGTCCCGAAAATATCAGCGCATCTGACTTTAAATTGTCTCTATAGAGCTGGTTGTAAAACAGGTCCTTATCTTTATCGAGTTTGTAACTGAGCACTTTTACGTTGTTTTTGAGAATTACGCTCTTATCAGCAGCACTTTGTATCCATATCGGTCCGGTCACTTGAATCGTGGAGAAGGGTTGGTTGGAACCCTCTATGTTTAGGGCAGGAGCTTTGGTCGCTTTACTCAGTAAGGTCAAACTGGCTTCGGGACGTTGATGGATAATTTGCTGATTGAGATTGAGTGAAATTTCTAGGTTTTGGGATAAAAGCTTCTTGGCTTGGGGATTCTGCTGACCCAAAACTTCTCCAACCACATCCACGGTGCGTTGCGCGACCATCATCTTGCCCTCGCCTTGCAACAGGGTTTCCAAATTCAGCGGAAACCATTGCACAGGGCCAAAACGGTATAACCACCAACGCTGCGCTCCATCCTGACGGAGCCAAGGAGCTGGAGTCTGTGCATAGGAAGTTGGGAGAAGGTCTTCGGTAACCAGATCATCTAGAGTGATTTCATCACTGGTACCCAAGGATTCAGCTTTTTGAAAACGGGCAAAGTAGAGTTCATCTCCCTCAAAACCAAGCTGCAACGGGCTAGTCCGTTCTGGCAATGCTCCGCCATCAGAAGCGACATCGAGCAGGATAGATTTTGCTTCTGTGCGCATGGTGGCCAGTCCACTCTCTGCTGCATAGCCTGCTCCCACCCGACTGCGTTGCCATACGGAACGTTGGAGCTGCTGGTTACTACTGAACAACAGGGTTGTTACCAGCACCAACAATAGGGCACTGATAAAAACAACCAATGGCAGGGACAAACCCTTAGTATTTCTGTCCATAGACATGTTTATGGAAGATGGGCTGGAACAATATGGACCAAGATCTTAATACCCGTTCTATCTCTCACTATCCCATAGGTGAGATTGGCCCATGTCCTTGTCTACGGCCTTGATTATTTTGTATTCCATTGCTGCCGCTGCTTTGTTGGTCTATTTTCCCTATCTGTTTGTCGCTTTATCACAGATTTATTGAGCTACAAAATATATTGTGCTCCCAGGTCTCTTGAGTAATCACGGATAAGGGTGGATAAATGCCATATATTAGTACTGTGTGGCACAGATATTAAGATGTGGCACAAGAAGGAATGCTGTGCATGAATCATTCAAATCGATGGAAGTCCACCTGGGTCGTCAGGGTCGTTTGGTGATTCCGGCTACATTGCGGCGATCGCTGGGGTTTGCTGAAGGGGATACCCTAGTCGCTCGCCAGGAAGAGGGACGACTGGTGCTGGAAAAGCAGGAAACAATTAAGCGGCGATTGAAAGTTCGGTTCGCGCAGGTGTCGAGGAACAGAAGTCTCGCAGAGGAGTTAATGGCGGAGCGCCGTGAAGAAGCGAAAAGGGAAGAAGCAGAATGACCGTTGTTCTAGATGCTTCGGCGCTGTTGGCGTATTTGCACGATGAACCGGGTTGTAATGCCGTCGAAGCAGTACTGGCTGAGTCGGTGATGTCGAGTGTGAATTGGGCTGAAGTGATCCAGAAATCGATTGCGGCGGGTGTCGTGGTAGAAGGGATGTTGGATGACTTAGAGGCATTGGGGCTGGGGATAGAACCATTTACAGCAGAGAATGGGGAGTTGGCAGGACGACTCTGGGAATCCACGCGGCAGTACGGGTTGTCTTTAGGGGAACGTGCTTGCTTGAGTTTGGCAATGCGGTTGAATCTTCCAGTGCTGACCGCCGATCACATTTGGGCAACCCTCAGCCTGCCACTGGATGTGCAAGTGATTCGGTGATCAGCTAATCCTGTCAATCCCCCTTATCCCCTGAATTCTGCTTCGGACGAGAATTAAACATCAGCTTATACTCCAAACTCCTCTCACCAAAATTGATCAGCAACCCCATGAAGCTGCCCTCGGCGAAGTGTTTCTCAATCCTCCCGCTTGCTTTACCCTGTTGTCAAAATCTGAATTTGGAATTACTGTCGCACCCGTTTAAAGTCTTGTCAAAAAGAACGTTTAGACGGATGATTAAAGACTGTGTTTTTTAGTGGTAGCCCCGAAGGGCCTCTTTATGGCGAAGAAAGTTTCAGCGATTGTCAAACTTGCCCTGCCCGCAGGGAAAGCGAACCCAGCTCCTCCTGTCGGCCCTGCTCTTGGTCAGCATGGGGTCAATATTATGATGTTCTGCAAAGAATACAACGCCCGTACAGCCGATCAGGCGGGCATGATTATTCCAGCAGAAATCACCATCTTTGAAGACCGCTCCTTTACCTTTATCCTGAAAACTCCCCCTGCATCCGTCTTGTTGACGCAAGCAGCAGGGGTATCCAAAGGCTCTGGCAAGCCTAATACTGAAAAAGTTGGGTCCATTAGCCGGGACAAGCTCCGGGAAATTGCCGAAGTTAAAAAGGTAGACCTTAATGCCAATGACATTGAGGCTGCGATGAAGATTATTGCGGGAACAGCTCGCAACATGGGAATCACCATCAAAGACTAGTGTTTTTGGCAGCAATTCTCATTATGAGACATTTGTGCTCAAATCTTGGCTGACAGAGAGTTTTATGACTGAATCGCTCAACGATAGAATGCGGTTTCCAGCCTGTTAAATTGCTCAAAGCAGGACAGTTGAATGAGACCTTTTTTCATAATGAGAATTGCTGTGTTTTTGGTTGACTACTTGACTAAATGATTAAAACAGGACAAAGCGATAGTCTTGTCCTGTTTTGTTGTGCAGGGCCGTTATCTTCTATTGATGGATTAGTCTGGGCCCCAATCTTCATGCCCTCAGTCCTCCCAAGGCTTAGGAGGATAGACCATGCGCTCAAGGTGCTGCGCTGCTTCCTCCAGATGTTTGGCATCATATTCTAGCTTTTGCAGACGTTCGGGATCATCTAAGTTTTCACAGAGGGTTTCCACCTTCCATCGGCGAGTTCGTCCGTGATACAACACTTTGACTTTGCGAAAGCCCTCTCGTTTTAATCCAGCCCAAAAATGCTCAAAGCCTGCTTGGGTATCGAATATGGTGGTTTTAACGTGGGGCTTAGCATCCATAGGTTGAGGGGAACCATTCCCATTTCATCATTGCGGCGGACATGCATATCAGCGTCCGTCAATTGTAAACCTGAACAAAGGAAGATTAAGAATTGCAATTCATTGTTGCTCACGCATCCCCGATACAATAAGTCTTACGCCAAGCACCTGAATACCCAAGAGAAAACCATGAAGCCTGAGCAAAAGCTTCTCGTCCAAGAATCATTTGCCAAAGTTGTACCTATTTCCGCACTAGCCGCAGACCTTTTCTATGGTCGTCTTTTTGAACTAGATCCTTCTTTAAAACCCTTATTTAAGGGTGATATGAAAGAACAGGGACAGAAACTGATGATGATGATTCGTACAGCCGTTGATGGTTTGGATGACTTGGATAAACTCGTGCCCGTTGTCCAAGATATGGGAAGACGCCATGCAACCTATGGCGTTGAGAATAGTCATTATGATACGGTTGGAGCTTCCCTGCTCTGGACCCTGGAACAGGGGCTAGGCCCTGCTTTCACACCTGAAGTTAAAGAGGCTTGGACAGTAGTCTATACTCTTTTGGCCCATACGATGAAAGAAGCCGTAGAAGAAGCTGCTGAGCATCCATAATGATTCAATCCTTGATTCAGATGATTCAGAATTGGTATCACAGTCATTAAATTTGATTGGGCATTCATGAATGTAGCAGGATGAACTTTTAGCTAACACAATTGTTAAGAATCAGCAAACCTTCACAACTAAAGAACAGAATGAAGAGACTTTCCATACCTAATGAGGCGCCTATGGCTTATGCATGTGAGCTGGGCACAGGCCAAAGAATTTATCTTGACCATCAAGGAACTCAAACTATTGTTACCACGATGAGTGGCGGTCCAGGACAGCAACAACAGTCCAGCACTGGTTTTCACACGGGAAGCTGGACTACTCCCCCTGAGATATTTCAGACGAATGGTGGAGCTGTACTAAAAATTACAACGGCGCAGGGTGAACATTTTATTTATATCCAAGGCAGCAGTATGCAGGTTATGGGCGGAGTACCTTCTCTAAGCGGTTCTCAGCAGATGCAGGTACAACAAGTTGCCAGTGTTCCCACGTCCTCTCTTCCTCCGATGGAGCCCATGAAACCAATGAACATGGGAGGGATGCAGATGAGCCCCATGAAACCGATGGAGCCTATGAAACCGATGAATATGGGGGGTATGCAGATGAACCCCATGGAAATGCGTATGGGCGATATGGAAATGCGTATGGGTTCGCCTACCCCTTTGAGTACTTCTAAAACTCCAAGTCCGCCTGATGTTCCAAATACGCCTGCCGCTTCAGGCACCACGCCGAGCACCCGGCGTTTTTGTAGTCAATGTGGAACAGCCGTAGAGCCTGAGGACCGCTTCTGTTCTAGTTGCGGCCATCGTCTGGTTTAGTTCAAGTCAATTCAAGTCCAGTCAATTAAGAGGAATCTCTCAGCGTGAGCTACCCCTATACCGAAGAGCAATGGCAACAGATTGATGCATTAGGGCATCGGGTAGAAGCAGAGCTCAACCGCTTAGGTGTCGGTTTGACGATGGGAGGAGAGCCTACCTTTGTTTCCACGGATGATTTTGAATCTTTGCAATGGAAGATCGCAGCTCTGGGAGAAGAGAAACGGGAATTAGCCAGAAAACTGTTGGGCCGCCTAGGGCCTAGGTTTTCTGGCCAAGGGGGCCTACTGCACCATGGTCAAGGGAAATGGTATCCCGGAGAAGCTCTACCCCGTTGGGCTCTGGCCTGTTATTGGCGCGAAGATGGAGTCCCCCTTTGGCGTAATCCTAAACTCCTCGCCCTAGAGGGCAAGGATTACGGTCATACCCAGCAAGAAGTAGCTCTTTTTATCCAGGCTCTAATTCAAGGTCTAGGGATATCACCAAAATATGTAATGCCAGCCTATGAACCCGATACCAATGAGCTGGCAGGCTATACATTGCCTATTTTGGCGGTCCGTCGAGAAGAAAAGGGGCAGGCACACTGGCAAAGCTGCCACTGGACCCCACCGGAAAATAGGCTCCAACTAACTCCAGGCTATTCTCCTTTGGGATTACGCTTACCTTTAGGCACGCTTCTCTGGGCTGAAGATTTGGAGGAAGAAGCGATGCTTACGCTCGATAGTGAGCCCATCACTCCTCATGCTGCCCCGGTAGCGTCACCTGATAACTCGATTCGAGTGGCGTTGAGTGTAGAAGTGCGAGACGGGCTTTTGCACGTTTTTCTTCCTCCCTTCAGTTCGGCTCGAGGGTACGCAGATTTGATTGCGGCTATTGAAAACAGTGCCCAAGAAACAGGCATTCCTGTTTTAATTGAGGGCTACCCTCCGCTTGGAAATGCGGGGATTATTGGTTTCCAGATTACCCCTGACCCTGGGGTCCTTGAGGTCAATATTCAGCCAGCAGCCGATTGGCAGGAGCTGGTCAAAATCCACACCATACTCCATGAAGAAGCCGAGCAATGTGGTCTTGGCATCGAGAAATATACTCAGGATGGTCGCCGTGTAGATACAGGCGGGGGATCGCATATTACGATTGGAGGCCAAACTACCGCCGAGAGTCCTCTACTGAGACACCCAGATCTATTGCGGAGTCTGATTAGTTATTGGCAAAACCATCCCAGTCTTTCCTATTTATTTGCAGGACTTTTTGTGGGCCCTACCAGTCAGGCCCCTCGGGTGGATGAGGCTCGGCATGAAAGCTTATATGAGTTGGAAATCGCATTCCAATCCCTAAAGCCTGGCCAAGCAGTGCCTCCATCTTTAGTGGATCGTCTGTTGCGCAATTTATTGGTAGATGTCACTGGAAATACTCATCGCGCTGCATTCTGTATTGATAAATTATTCCCCATAGAAAATTATCGTACTCAGATGGGGCTATTAGAATTCAGAGCCTTTGCCATGCCTCCTCATGTGCAGATGAGCTTGCTCCAAATGCTCTTGATTCGGACGTTAGTTGCTTGGTTTTGGGAAAAACCGTATACGGAGCGTCTAATTCGCTGGGGAACTACGCTGCACGACCGTTTTATGCTGCCTTATTACCTTGAGGAAGATTTAAAAGAGGTAGTAGCAGATTTAGAAAAAACGGGTTATCCCTTTAGTTTGGGATGGTTCGAGCCTTTTTTTGAATTCCGTTTTCCTCGATATGGTGAAGTGACGTTCCAAGAGCCTGACCAAACGTCTTTGCAGTTAGAGTTGCGCCATGCTATTGAGCCCTGGCATGTATTAGGAGAAGAGACCACAGGAGGCATGACCGCTCGTTATGTAGATTCTTCTATGGAACGATTGCAAGTTACCCTGCGAGGAGCGCTAGGAAGCGCTTTACCTGGAGATCACTTTTCAACCCGTTATGTGGTGATCTGTAATGGTCGGCTGGTCCCTCTAAAATCAACAGGAAGATTGGGTGAATATGTAGCGGGAGTCCGTTTTCGAGCGAGACAATTCGCTGCCTCTTTACACCCTGCCATTGATCCCCATAGCCCCTTGGTATTTGACCTCATCGATACGCAGGAAGAAAAATCTCTTGGTGGTTGTATCTATCATGTGAATCAACCAAATGGTGAGCCCTATGAAAAGTTCCCCACGAATCATCAAGAAGCAGCAGCTCGGATGAAAGAACGATTTATACCGCTCAATCCTACAGCTGGAAAAGTTAGAATCCCAACTTTACACGTAAGTTCTGAGTATCCACTCACCTTAGATTTGCGACAGGCTGTAGCCTCAGAGGAATAAAAAAAATCCCTGCTAGAGAGCTAACAGGGATAAGAGGTATTGTACAGGCGCGCTCTATCGTGCCTAGTACTTCGGAACCGAGGAATCTACTTCTTCAGACCAGGCATTGATGCCCCCTTTGACGTTCGTTCCATGAACGCCGTTTTCCGCGAGAACTTGTAGGGCTTTGGCTGAACGTCCACCCATCTTGCAGTGGATATAGAGTTCTTTACCCTCTGCCAGCTCTTTCACTTTTGCTACACCCTGACCATCCTCGATCTCTGACAAAGGAATCAGGACAGAACCAGGAATTCGCCCAATGTCAAACTCATGGGGATTGCGCACATCAATCAGGACAATGTCGATTAGATCTAACTTAGCTGCCAACTCTGTAACCGTGATTTCAGGAATCTTCATTGCTTCTTCTTCCTCCGCTTTAGCTTGAGGGATACCACAGAACTCTTGATAGTCGATGAGCTTGGTCACCGTAGGATGGTCACCGCAGACAGGACATTCGGGATTGCGCCGGAGTTTGAGTTCTCGGAATTGCATCTTCAAGGAATCATAGAGCATTAAGCGACCTTTGAGGGTCATGCCTAAGTCCAAGATGATCTTAACGGCTTCGGTTGCTTGGATGACGCCAATCATGCCAGGCAGGATGCCTAGTACCCCACCTTCCGCACAACTGGGAACCAGCCCTGGGGGCGGTGGTTCTGGATAGAGGCAACGGTAGCAGGGCCCATCCTCGTAATGGAAGACTGTTGCCTGACCTTCAAAGCGGAAGATAGAACCATAGACATTAGGTTTGCCTAAAAGCACACAGGCATCATTGACCAAATACCGGGTTGGGAAATTATCCGTTCCATCAATAATGAGATCGTAGTCCTTGCCGATATCCAGTGCATTTTCTGAAGTGAGAGAGACTTCGTGAATGTCTACCTGGATATAGGGATTAATGCTCTTAATCCGAGCCGCTGCCGATTGGACCTTGGGTTTACCAACCCATTCTTCGCCATGAATAATTTGACGTTGAAGATTAGAACGATCGACTACATCAAAATCAACAAGGCCGATTCTGCCGATACCAGCTGCAGCCAAATAAAGAGCCAGCGGAGAACCAAGTCCTCCGGTGCCGACACAAAGCACTGAAGCGGCTTTTAGCTTTTTCTGTCCATGGATGCCCACTTCAGGAAGAATTAAGTGGCGAGAATAACGCTCGTAATCATCGGGCGTCAAATTAATAGTTGAAAGATCTGGGTTAAGCATGGGTCGTGTAGGTCTTAATAGGGAGAGGAGATTTAACCACCGGCAATAGAGGGGACAATGCTGACGATGGCACCCTCTGTAATCGGAGTATTTTCCTGCTGCAGATGCCGGATGTCTTCATCATTGACATAGACATTGACGAAGTTTCTTAGCTTACCTTCTTCAGTATAAAGATGCTTCTTCAAGTCACCATAGGTGCCGACCAGATTAGCAAGGATCTCTTGGACCGTTTGCCCTTCTAGCTCAAGGGATTCTTGTTC
The DNA here is from genome assembly GCA_049582005.1 of Gloeobacterales cyanobacterium. Classification (GTDB taxonomy): domain Bacteria; phylum Cyanobacteriota; class Cyanobacteriia; order Gloeobacterales; family PMM-0068; genus Sivonenia. The sequence continues at coordinate 27,834 of JBAUTB010000102.1, forward strand.
TTGAGCATAACGCCGCAAAGGGGCGGGGATGATAACCTTAACCATGAACGGGGTGCCCTCAATCACTCTAATTCCGACGGGTTTTTCGGTGATTAGCCGTTTCTCTATCCTACTCTGGATTCTTTTCATTTTCTCATAGCTTATGCCCCATCCCTTCAGGACCGAATTAACCCTAGAAAATCGGCTGTATTTTAACCACGGTGGTCAGGGATTACTCCCAGAATCGACTATCGAGGCCATTGCCACAGCCTATCGTGAAGTCCAGCATCGGGGACCTTTTTCCGTAGAGGCTGAACAGTGGGTCACAGGGCACATTACCCAAACCCGCTCCCTGTTGGCCGATGCTTTGGGGTGTACCCCTGATGCCTTGACCTTTACAGAAAGTACGAGCCACAGTATGAATATCCCGCTGTGGGGCTTGGATTGGCAGGCCGGCGATGGACTGATGATTTCAGACTGTGAGCATCCAGGGGCTTTTTTGCCTGCCTATGCGGTAGCTGAACGATACGGCCTAGAAATTCAAAAGTTCGATCTGCTGGGTGTTCTAGATCCCATATCAGCCGTTGAAGAAGCCTTGAAGTCAAACACCAAACTAATACTGCTCTCCCATGTCCTCTGGAATACGGGCCAAGTACTTCCGATCAAGGAAATCACAGCAGTCTGCCATAAGCGAGGGGTACTCGTGCTTTGGGATGGAGCCCAAAGTTCAGGCGTAATCCCAGCGCGGTTCGAGGAATGGGGCGTCGATTTCTATGGGTCCACCTGTCACAAATGGTGGATGGGACCTGCGGGGATCGGCTATCTCTATATTCGGCCTGAGATTTTAAAACAAATCCGACCCACCTATGTAGGATGGCGCAGTGCCTCTGCTTATGTAGAACCGGTTCCTTGGTACCAAAATGGACAGCGCTTCGAAGTGGCGACCTTCCCCAGTGAACTATTCTTTGGGCTGGCACAATCTCTCAAGCTTCATCAGTCCTTTGGGTCTGGAGAAGAGCGCTACGCCAGGATTCTGGAATTAGCCCAGCAGCTTTGGGTCGGATTGCATGACATTCCCGGACTGGAAACGATGAGCGCTGAAGTCCCGAGGGCAGGATTGGTCTGTTGGCGTACCCATGCCCTCGCATCCTCTAAAGATCTAACCCGTGTGGTTCAGGCCCTAGAATCTCAAAAAGTCTACGTGCGTGTGATTCCGAAACCTCTATGTTTTAGGGCTTGTGTGCATTATTTTAACGAGCCTTGGGAAATAGAAAAACTGTTAGGAATTTTGAAGACTATCGGTACCGATTATTCAACGACTATGACCCATTCATGCAATTGATACTCTACACAACCACTTTCTACAAGAGGGTCTTGGCCAACGATGGCTAAGGCTTCATCCATAGAGGCTGCTTCAAATAACAACATGCCACCTCCGCGCTCTTTCCAATATCCTGTGCGGGCATGGTGGCCTTTTGCATTCAATTGCTTTACATACTCTTTGTGATCAGCCACATGCTGATCAAAGATAGATCTGTCTACAATCCCCCGTTCAATTTTGGCAAACCACGGCATCCGCTTATTCCTCATTGACTCAGGCTACTTAGAAATTTTCTCAGGGGTTGTGGTAGATTCATCTTTCTCTTCTGCTTCTTTAATTTCTCGCTCTAACTTTCGTTCTTCAATAAATGTACGCGTCATAGAAAAACCAATCACCAACACAATCGTAATCACTAAAGCCCAAACACCGAGGTCCTTGAAGAAGGTTTCTACTTGCTGCCCAAAGATATAACTGGCGGTTCCGATGGCACTGGCCCAGGCTATGGCACCCATGGCATTGAATAGGAAAAATTTGGGCCAGGGCATCTGGGTGATCCCTGCAAGAGGCCCCGCTAAAACACGTAAAAGAATGATAAAACGACCAAAAAACACAGCCCAAGAGCTATTTTTCAGAAATCCTTCCTCTGCTTTGGCAAATTTGGCTGGAGAAAGACCGAAATTCTTACCGAATTTCAGGACGAGGTTCCGTCCATAGCGTCGACCAATGAAGTAGCCACAGTTATCGCCAACGATGGCTCCCGTAATAGCAGCTAAGAGGACTAAAGGAAGACTAAGCGTTCCTTGGTGCGCTAAAACACCGGCAAGAATCAGCGTTGTTTCACCTGGCAGGGGCAACCCAGCATTTTCCAAAAGAATAATAAGAGCAACTATCCAGTAGCCGTAGGTTTCTAGATAAGGCTGGATCGCTTCGAGCATAAGACCTCGTAACTACGCTTTTCCTAATTTAACTGTTTCTTTCGGCGACAAACATTCATTCTGAATGAGCAGTCTGATTTAGTTTTCCCTTCGCTGGATACGATCCCCCTGGCCATCTAGTTAAAGAGCGCCCGCTGCGGTGCAGTCGAAGATACCTTCCCCTAGATGGGTGGTCAGGTTTACTGCTGCCAAAACAGGCTTACCCTGAGGACCATCGGGATAATCAAAAACGGTCACGGCCCCATTGCCCTGTTTGAAAGTCCAGAAAGAATTGGGGGACAAGCCTAGAACTCCAGCCACAATAGCCTTGTTGATTGCATCATGGGCTGCCACTAGTGCTGTACGGTCTCCTGTTTTTTCTACGAGATCCTGCCAGGCCCGCAAAGAACGTTCCCATACTTGTTGCAGATTCTCTCCTTCAGGCATCTGGACTACTTCGGGTGTTTTAGTCCACTGCTCCAAAGCCCCAGGGAATTGAGCTTCAATCTCTGCCTTGAGTTTCCCTTCCCAGAGACCATGAGAAATCTCTTGGAGGTCATTCACCAGGGTTAACGGAATCTCCCCATGATGAGCAAGCACCGCTTTGCAGGTCTCCAGCGGACGGGATAAAGGGCTGGAGAAGGCTAAATCAAGCTTTGTATTCTTTAAAAATTCTCTGGCTTTTTCCGCTTGGGCAAGCCCCTGATCGTTTAAAGGAATATCGATCTGTCCTTGGAAGCGTTCTGCTCGGTTCCAATCGGTCTCACCATGACGGATCAGGAGAATTCTGCCCCCCTTTTCTTTACGACGGGGGAAAGGTTGACCGTTATGCGCGGTCTGGTTCATCGATTCCAGCACCACCGGGCCGTGCTCAGGGAAAGATAGAACACTGATCCCTGCATTATCTTGCTGAAAACGCCGGAACGCATGGGAAGGTAATCCCAACGCCGTACAGAGTAAGGCTTGGTTGATGGCGTTATGCGCCACAATCAGCAGGGTTTTGCGTCCGGCCCGTTCCGGCAATGTTTGAGCATGGGCAAAAATATCATCCCAGGCTTGTTGGGCCTGTTGCCATAGCTCTACAACGGGCAAGCGACCATCCAATTCAAAATTTTCAGGATGATGATGCCATTGAGCATGGGCTGCTGGTTGTTGGGCTCTTACCGCTTGATGTGCCAGCCCTTCCCAGGAAGTGAGATTAATTTCACACAAACTGTCTAATAATTTTGGTTCCTGGCCGTGGAACTCCACGATAGCCTTTGCGGTTGCTCGTGCCCGCTGTAAAGGACTGGAAAAGCACTGATCGATCGAAACATTCTTCAAAACCCGCGCCACACTGAGGGCCTGTTCTATCCCTTTAGCCGTCAATATAGATTCATCCTTGCGGCCCTGAATCAGACCTTGTTCGTTCCAAGTGCTCTGTCCATGACGAACCAAAATAACGCGGGTCAATTTTCACCTACACAATACTTCGTGATGATTGTGGCATATTCTTTCGGCCTAAACACAGTCAAAATACCGTTGAAAGACTCATTTCCAACATCTTTTGGATGGGTGCTAGCGCCTTTAATCGGATAGCTTCATCCATCACGATTTCTGGTGAGCGATTTTTCATACAGAGATAAACTTTTTCTAAGGTATTGAGTCGCATAAAGGGGCATTCGTTACAGGCACATTGATTATCAGGGGGGGCAGGAATAAATTTTTTATGCGGAGAAGCTTTCTCCATCTGATGAATGATCCCTGCTTCTGTGACCACAATAAAAGTACGGTTGGCACTTCGTTGGGTATACCGCAAAAGGCCAGTGGTAGAGGCAATAAAATCGGCATGTTTCAGTACGGCTTCTTCACATTCCGGATGGGCGATAACTTCTGCTTCTGGATACTGCATTTTAAGCTGAACTAACTTCTTTTCAGAAAACATTTCATGCACAATGCAGGTTCCAGGCCACAGCAACATGTCTCTACCCGTCTGTTGCATGACATAGCGACCTAAGTTTTTGTCAGGCCCAAAAATAATCGGTCTGTCCTTAGGAATTTGATTGACGATGGCCACGGCATTGGATGAAGTGCAGATAATATCGCTGAGGGCTTTCACTCCAGCGGTACAGTTGATATAACTGATGACAATGTGGTCTGGATGCTCCTGACAGAAGGCCGCAAATTGGTCTTCAGGACAGTCCTCAGCGAGGGAACAGCCAGCTTCTAAGTCAGGTAATAAAACTTGTTTGGTGGGATTCAGGATTTTGGCTGTTTCTGCCATGAAATGTACGCCACAAAAGACGATCACATCAGCACTCGTATCCGCAGCTTGTCGCGCTAAGCCCAAAGAATCCCCCATATAGTCTGCAATGTCTTGGATATCCGGCTCCTGATAATAGTGGGCCAAAATCACCGCATTCATTTCTCTCTTCAGGCGGGTAATTTCCTGGAATAGGTTCAATGAAGGGGAAACCGTAGAAATAGTAGGGGACACCATGAAGTCATTCTCCGAGAAATGCAAGCTGAGTACCTTCTGTATCTATGTTAGGAGATTCTCGATCTAGCAAGCTTACGGACGCACAATCTACACGCGCAAGAGCTGTTTATCTGCCGACTCCGTAGAATGTTCTAATGCAGAAATTTGATGCGGTCATTATTGGCACTGGAGCGGCTGGGCTCTATTCAGCCCTTAAGCTCCCTGAGCACTGGAATATTGCCCTGGTCACCAAAGAAAATCTCCAGGTTTCAGCCAGTCAATGGGCTCAAGGAGGAATTGCAGCGGTTACAGAACCGGACGATTCTTTCTTGCTGCACGAGGAGGATACTTTGAAAGCAGGAGCAGGTCTCTGTGAGCCAGATGCCGTCAGAGTCTTAGTAGAAGAAGCTCCAGCCCGCATTCATGAACTCCTAGACCTAGGCGTAGCCTTTGACCGCTATCAAGGCCGACTAGCGGTTACCCTAGAAGCCGCCCATTCTCGGCCCCGCATTCTGCATGCCGCTGATGCTACGGGAAAGGAATTAATTCGGGCTTTGATTGAAGAAATTTTGTTGCGTAAGAATTTGACCATTTTTGAAGAAGCTCTAGCCCTCGATTTATGGATGGTAGATGGAGCTGATGGTCCCAAACACTGCCGGGGGGTGTATATCTATACCCATGCCAACCAAGGCACCGAAGTCTTAGCAACCTCCGTTACCATACTCGCCGCAGGAGGTTTTGGCCAGCTTTTTAGCCACACTACCAATCCCCCCGTGTGTACGGGCGATGGTCAGGCCATTGCTTACCGCGCGGGTGCCCTTTTACAGGACTTGGAATTTATTCAATTCCATCCCACTGCCCTGTGTCTTGAAGGAGCGCCCCGTTTTTTGATTAGTGAAGCCGTACGCGGCGAGGGAGCGCATTTGCTCGATAGCCAAGGCTACCGGTTTATGAAGGACTATCACGAGGCAGGAGAATTAGCCCCTAGAGATGTAGTCAGCCGGGCCATTTTCTCTCAATTGCAAAAAACAGGCTCTGAGAGGGTTTGGATTGATTTTCGTCCGCTCGGCCAAGCTGTAATTGAACGTCGTTTCCCGACTATTCAGCAAGTCTGCAAATATTTTGGTCTAGATGTATTAACCGAACCGATTCCTGTAGCGCCTGCGGCCCATTACACCATGGGTGGAGTCGTTACGGACTTATGGGGAAAAACTTCTGTGCCAGGGCTATATGCTGTGGGAGAAGTGGCCAGCACAGGGGTGCACGGGGCCAATCGTCTGGCCAGTAATTCATTGCTGGAATGTCTGGTCTTTGCCCGCCGCATTGCCCTGTCTGTGACCGCAATGCCTCAGCAGCAGATAGAAAAAAACTACCCTCCTCCCAAACTACCGCTCCTACAGCCTCTAAAACAGGTAGAGCAAGACGCTATTCACCATATCCGAGGCTGTTTGCCCAAGCTGATGAGTAAATCTCTTGGATTGGTGCGCAATGCAGAAGGATTACGGCAAGCACAAGAGGCCATTTGGGTTTGGATGGAAGAGCTGGGAATGGATTTGGATACGCCAGCGCCCATCTACGCCAACAATGGGCTGACCCGCGAGAGCCTAGAGGTATGGAATTTGCTGACCTTGGGAGCCCTGACTCTTCAAAGTGCTTTACAGCGCACCGAGAGCCGAGGAGCGCATTTCCGTCAGGACTACCCGCAGGCAGCTCCAAACTGGATAGCCCATTCCGGCATTTCCAAAAAAGGGTGGCAAAAAATTCCCTTATCTACAGGGCTTAAGCACTCACCCCCTACCCCCCCATAGCGAAGCTGTTGCAGCCTCTGGTCTCTACTCGCAGGGGGGCCATTTAGGGGCTAATTGATATCTCCACCAAAGACATTGATATCGAAGGTGAATTGGATATCGATAGTCCGGCCCTTGTAGCCAGCCGGTAAACTGCGGAAAGGAGCGGCTCTGCGCACAGCATCCATTGCGGCAGCATCAGAGTCTGCGTTGCCAGAACTCTTACCCACTCTCAAATTAGATATTTCGCCATTGCGGCTGATGCTGAACCGCAACACACTACGTCGTGAGTTTCCTTGTTCCGGAGGAATCCAGTTCCGCTTTACCCGACGCTGCAACTCAGCCATGTAGGGACCAAAATCCACATCCTGTGCCGCATCAATTCCTTCCCCTGGACCATCACGGTCTGGATTGAACAAGTCAGAATTGCCAACCCCTCCAGGCCCAGATCCGGTACTCCGGCTGGATAAACCACCCAATGCACCAGAGTCCGACTTCCGGGTTCTCCGCCCTTCCCCTAAACCAGAACCTCCGATGGAAGATCTTCGGGTAGTGCGTGGTTTTGGGGCTTCCTCGGAAGGAGCTGGCTCGGTTTGCTGACTGGCCTGTGGAGGAGTTGGAGTTGGAGTTGGTTCTGGCTTACTGGCCACAGGTTGTGGAGGGGTCTCCACAGGTTTTGGCTTAGGCGTTTCAGCGACCTTAGGCTGGGGCTTAGAGACAGGCTCAGGATCCTGACGGACCAAGGGCTTGGGCTCTTCCTGTTTAGGTGCTGGCTTAGGAGGTTGCTGGCGAACCACGACCGGACGACGAGGCTTAGGAGGTTCTACTTTAGGTTGCCGAGGAGCTTCCTTCGGGGCTGCCTCTGCTTCACTTTTGGCCGCAGGCTGTTTGGAGGCCTTTTGCGGCTGTGCTTTAGCAGCACTAGGACGGCCTGGAGAGACGGCCAGCTTAGGATTCCGCTTCCCTCCCGCCACAGAATTTACATTGGATCTGCGTTCTGTTTTAGGGGGTTTGGTTGTATTGGACAGGGTATATTCAACTGGGTCGTATTGGGTGGGGGGTGTAGTCAGGGCTGGAATTGGCAGCCCTATCGCTTTTAGCCATAGAATCAAAAATTTGAGGAAATACACCAGCAAGATGGAGGAAGCAACCGCCAAGAGATGGAACATGAAGGAGGAAATAAATCCCCCTTTTAACGCCGTATCTTTGGAGTCCCAGACCACTCTCGTTTTGCTGATATAGTCATGCCAAGCACGCCTTTGCGGGTCTACCAAGGCAAATAGATAGCCCACCAAGAAGATACTGGAAAGTCCATAACCCACAACATTTCGCAGAAAAAGACGATTCAGGCTGAGTGGGTTCCCATCCTCTTGCACAATCCTGAGACCAGCCAGTTTTTTCCCGATAGATTGGCCATCGATGCTAGGAAGCATTAGATGATTGAAGGCAAAAAAGACGAGCGCTAAAACGCTGGTCACGGCCATGACGTTTAAAAAGGGTTGAGCCGCAACGGCTAACTGTCCTAAGAGCGCATCCCGATTCTGTGCTGTGAGTACAGGTTCAATCGAACCAATCGTCTTCCACAATTGCTCTGGGAAAAGGACCTGTCTAACCGCCTTGTCCAAAACAAAAGGTTTTCCGTTAAGCAGGCTGCTGGCTCCATCAATGGCTACAAATCCAGCACAGGCTAAGAGATAGGGAATTGCAATGACGATAGCCGCATCAACTAAGGCCGCACAGGCTCTAGAACCAAAACTGACCATTTTGGGCTGTGTTGGAACTTGGAAGTCTTCTTGAGGCTCTATGGTGCGGGCAGAAATATTAACCATGGGGTTGTAAAACCTCTGAGCTTGCATTCAGATGAAAGGGCGCGCATCTAAGGCAGGCTTGGCTGCTCTTTGGAAAACTGATGCTTTTAAACAGGCAGGAGCGTTTCATTGAGAGTATTCTACACCCTTCAGTGGCTGGCAGTAGGGGCAGAAATGCGTAGAACGTCCGGCAAGACGTATTCTTTCCACCGTATTTCCACAGACACGGCAGGGGGCTCCTTTACGAGCATAGACCCAAGCTTCCTCCTGATAGTTTCCATTGACGCCACGGCTGTCAGTATAGTTTCTCAATGTGGAGCCGCCTAGGACTATAGCTCGACTCAGCGTCGATTGGATCACGGTAGTCAGGGTATCGAGTTCTGCTAGGGTCAGGGACTGAGCGGGCCGCAGAGGATTAATTTTGGCCCCAAACAGCGATTCGTCGGCGTAGATGTTACCAATCCCCGCCACTACAGACTGGTCTAGTAAAGCCGTCTTGATCGGCTGAGTCCGTCTTTTCAAGCGGTCGGACAGATCTTTACCAGAAAAATTATCCAGCGGTTCTGGCCCTAGATGTTGTAGGCCTGTGATCACGGTTTCTACTGCTTTTCCCTGAGGCACATACCAGAGGCGCCCAAAGACTCGCATGTCTTCAAAGCGCAGCTCCTGTCCTTGTTCTAGAAAAATACGAACCCGCACATGGGATCCTAGGGGTTGGTCTGGCCATGTCACCAACAAACGCCCGGACATCCGCAGATGGACTCCAAGATAAGCTTCTTGATCAAGATGGATCAGGAGATATTTGCCTCTGCGAGATACATCTAAGATAGAATGCCCCCGCAGATTTTGAGCAAAGTCTGCGGGGAGGGGAAATCCGATAGACTGAGGCCGAAGCACTTCGACCCCAGCAATTTTTTGGCCCACTAAAGAAGTGATTAATCCTTGACGGACCGTTTCGACTTCAGGAAGTTCAGGCACTAACGAACCGTTTCAAGTTCATCTACGCCAAAGTTGTTGGTATTGAGGTTGGAATAGTTGACCCGCTCAAAACGGACGGTGACCGGATAGATCGAGGTCGCCTTTTGGTCGATAGATACTACGGTGCCTACATCGTTGAACCAGTAAGATTCTTTGCGTAAGACCCGCACTTTAGCATTTTTTGCAAGAGCCATAGTTTTCTTAATATGAAGACTATCTAAGAAATTATCATCGCCCCTTTGCCCTCGTCAGACTCGTACACATTTTGAAATACATCCCTGCCTAGTCGAGGCTTTTATCTAGCTCTACTTATAGTAGTCAAGATATGTTCACCTCCATAGGTAGTGTTTCAGAGAGAAAAGGGTTATAACTTTTTTGTTGCGCTCCGCCTCAGCCATGAAACTTTCTGCTCCCCTTAACAAAGATTTAGAAGATGCCTTGGTTAGTCTCACAGGCAAACCGAACCCAAGTCCAGAGCAGATGGAACACCTGTTGGCGCTGGCTGTTCAGGAATACTGTGCCTGGGTCCGGGGAGAAGAGCGTCCCCTCTCCATCTCTGAATGGAATCGCAAACGAGTTGTGGACCTGTACCGTTCCGTACTGCCCCAGGAAATGCCCCAGGTCAAGACACTCGTCCGTCGACTTAAGTTGCCCTATGGCCAAGCTCGCTACCTCATGCAAGCGATTGCCATTCAGGAATACGACTTTCTACAGGGTAAACAAGCCCGTACCCTCTATGGATCTCTAGAAAATAGCCAACCTGCGGATGTTGAAGGGAGCAAAGATTGCTACATCGCTCTTGAGTTGAGAACTTTTTTTGAAGATTTCTGTATCGAAGCAGGGCACCCCCTATCCAACAGTGCTCCACGCCGTCGGGGAAATTATCTAATTTATCGTATCGATCAAGACAAAATCACTGTATTGCTTGCTGCATTAAAGACAGAATTTCCATCTTTGTAATATGCGATTTATTGTGCTGGGAAAGCACAGCAGGAGGGGTATTTATCTTTTTTGAGGAACCTGGAAATAATCATGATTGCGTGTCATTAGATACAATCCTGACACTTAAGAAGCTAATTTTTAGGAGATAAAAGTCATTTTTGAAATGAAATGTCTTCTATCAAGAAATCCAAAATAACTAGGACAAAACTCGCTAATTTTGAAAAGATCTGGTCTAGAATAAACGAGACCATAGTAGGCTAGTTGACCATGACCCTTTTTGTAGGGAATCTTCCCTTTCGTGCCCGTGAGTCCGATATCCGCGAGATGTTCGAGGAAATAGGACCTGTAAAGTCTATAAGTATCCCCACTGACCGTGAATCTGGTCGTCCCAGAGGTTTTGCTTTTGTAGAACTAGAGGATGATAAGCAGGAAGACGCTGCTATTCAGGAATTTGACGGTGTTGAATTTGACGGTAGGCAGCTTCGTATTAACAAAGCGCAGCCCCGCGAGCAACGCAGCGGTGGTGGTGGCGGTGGTGCAGGTGGCGGACGGCGCGAACAGCGTCCTCGTTACTAAAAATTGAACTAAAACCTTGAAAAGCTCCCTAAGGAGCTTTTTTAATGCTTAGGTGAGGATCAGTGCTTCCGTGAGCATAGCTTCGAAGAATTTAAGGCCATCGGTATTTCCCAAAGCAGGGTCGCAGGCATTTTCAGGATGGGGCATTAAACCCACTACATTCCCCCGCTCATTGCAAATTCCAGCAATATGGTTCAAGGAGCCATTGATATTCGCGGCGTCAGAGCATTCACCTTGGGCATCGGAGTAGCGCACAACCACTTGCTGGTTATCTTCCAAGCGTTGAATTCCATCAGGATCCGCGTAGTAGCAGCCTTCGCCATGAGCTACAGGCACATAAATAACTTGGCCTGCCTGATAGCCCCTTGTCCACAGAGAACGTGTATTTTCTACGCGCAAGTGTACCCAGTCACAGATAAATTTCAAGTCCCGGTTACGGACCAAGGCTCCTGGTAAGAGTCCTGATTCCGTCAATATTTGGAACCCATTGCAAATACCGAGGACATAACCACCACGCTGTGCATGTTGACGTACCGCTTGCATAATTGGAGAAAACTGAGCGACAGCGCCGCACCGCAAGTAGTCCCCATAGCTAAATCCACCGGGTAGAATTACTACATCACTATTGGACAAATCTGTCTGCTGATGCCACAGAAATTGGGTAGGGCAGCCGAGCAAACCCTCTGTCACCTGGGCAACATCTCGTTCCCGATTTGTTCCTGGAAAAACAACAATGCCTATTTTCATGGAGTAATCCGCCCTGCAAGGGGCGAACTAGCCGTAGCTTCTGTCCGTTTAGGAATTCTGCCCGCCAGATACGCCAAGCGGCCCGCCTGGGTAGCCTGCCCCATCGCTTTACCCATCATTCCAGGGTCAGTGGCCTGAGCAATCGCGGTATTGATCAGGAGCGCACTCGCTCCCATTTCCATCGCCTGAGCCGCTTCGGAAGGTACTCCAATTCCGGCATCCACTATTACAGGGATGGGGGAGCGCTCAATTATGATCTGAATATTTTCCGTATTTTTAATGCCCTGCCCCGAACCAATCGGAGAACCTAAAGGCATGACAGTAACGCAGCCTATTTCCCAGAGATGGCGGGCTAGTTCTGGATCCGCATTGATGTAGGGTAAGACTGCAAAGCCTTTTGTAACCAGGATTTTTGCAGCTTCATAGGTCCCGATTGGGTCAGGCAATAAGGTTTTCGGGTCGCGAATAACTTCTAATTTGACCCAATTATTATCCTCTTGGCCAAGGGTTTTCGCCATTTCTCTCCCAAGGAGGGCCACCCGCACCGCATCTTCGGCATCGGCACAACCAGCGGTATTTGGCAGCATCCAGTATTGGGTCCAATCGATGGCTTGGGTCAATCCCACATGACCAGCAGCCCCCATCTCGGCTCTGCGCACAGCCACCGTAACTACTTCACAGCCACTTTGAGAGAGCGCTTGATTCATTTCTGTAAAGTTGCGATATTTCCCAGTTCCTGTAAATAGACGGGAAGAAAAGGTGCGGCCTGCGATTACCAAAGTGTCAAGAGTAGACTGAGTTGCAACCATCGCTACTCATCCTCAAAGGAATCATCATCATCATCGTCGTTATCGTTAGTATCTTCAGACTCGCTAAAATCATCTAAGTCGCCAAAGTTAGCTGTCGTATAGAGCAATTCTTCTTCATCCGATACCATCGTCATAACTTGGTCGGCTGAGGCCCCCTCGCGCTCCAGAGAGTAAACCTTTTTGCCCAAAATAGCTCTAGTAATACCCCGGTCAACGAGATAGTTACGAGTGATATCCAGAAGATAGGACGGAACTTTGAGAATGCGCTGGAAGCGGTTGGAAAACTTACGCGCCCAGCGATGATTATCAAAAACGGGAATAGCCAGCGCATCCGCATCTAGCTCTGATATGCTACCTAATTGCCGGAAATCCCGCAAAGGACGAGCTACTAATTCCGAAGCACGGTCTACGACAATGTAGCAGATACGAGGCAACTCTAAGTCTTCAAAAGCTTTCACATCCACAGGAGAAACTTCTACGTTTCCCTGTTCTATCCCTTGATCTTCATTACTATCCCGAGATAAATATTCCAGGGCAGAAATTTCTGGTTGCGGGTCATGCTCTTCTGTAAAAACAGGAATTGACGGAAGCTGTTCTGCGTTTTCTGCGGCAGCTTTTGCCGCTGCGGCATTGGCGGCAGCTCTTGCGCGAGAAGTTCGGGGAGGCCGAGCTGACCGGGCCGGAGGTTGAGCAGGTTGAAGAGATTCGGCAGAAGGCTCAGTAGACTCTTCAGGAGTTACAGCCACTTCGGCAGTAGTTGTTGTTCCCCTCGATTCCACACCTCTCTTCCGCTTTCCCTTAGAGAGCTCTTGATACTCATCCTCTGGCAAGTTTGCCTTGAGCATTCGGGCAGCAGTGCTCACACTGATATCAAACTTTGCTGCCAGGGTAATCGCCGTGGCATCCGTAGTTTGATAGAGCCGAATTAGTTCTTGGCGTTCGGTGTCGCTGAGTTTGGCACGGGGCATCAATGGAGACAGATGGGAAAATAAATTAGGGGCAAGCTTTTCCTATGATACAGGGGGAGAGAACCTGCATCCCAAGAAAGACTTACCCCCACAAAATTAAGCAGATGCAGCCTTAGCGTAGACACTGATCTTCTGACGGCTCTTGCCTAAACGCTCGAAAATAACTTCACCGTCAATCAAGGCGAACAGGGTATCGTCAGAACCCCTTCCCACATTGTTGCCTGGATGGAAATGGGTTCCCCGTTGACGGACCAAAATGTTACCGGCCCGGACAACTTGACCGCCATAGCGCTTGACGCCCAAGCGCTGAGCATTTGAATCCCGACCGTTCCGAGTAGAGCCTGTACCTTTCTTATGTGCCATGACTTCTTTCCCTTCCTTACTACCTAATGTTGAATCGTTTAGCTAGCCTTGGCTACTTCTGCAGGAGCTGAAATAGCCTTGCCTTGGATTTCGATGGATTCCACCATGAAACGGCTGTATTGCTGTCGGTGTCCTTTTTTGCGGCGATAACCTTTCTTGGGGCGCATTTTATAAATGATTATCTTTCGGGCTTTGCCATGGCGAAGGACCTTGCCTTTGACCACAGCCCCTTCTACATAAGGTTGTCCCACGCTAAGGTTTTCTTCATCAGCGCGCACCAAAAGCACACGGTCAAAGCTTAAGGACGCTCCTTCCTCCAGCAGTACTCGATCTTCATCGGCGGAGCTATACAGGAGGTCTAAATCATAGAAGCGACCTACTTCAACTCGTAATTGCCGACCACCAGATTCAATAATTGCGTAACCCATAAGTTCCTTTCTCTAACGCTGTACAGGAGGGGAAAACCCACTTATCCCTGGTCCGAGCAAATTGAACAGCTTTTAATTATCTGTATTTCCCTGTCTCTATGTCAAGGTTTAGGCAACGGTTAAGCCTGATTAAGGCCCTAGGCGTGCTCCCGAGAGCGTTATTGTATGTCTTGGGTGACTTGTTTAACCGGGCAGCGGGGGAACTCTGGCTATTAGAGCATCCTTGAGGACTTCAGGTCGCTCTTTCCAGGAGATGATGCCATCGCTACTGTCATGGTATTGCTTTCCTAGTTGGAGCAGGTCGGCGGCACTTTCCAAAGGCGGTAGGTCTCCAAATACCAGGGTGGTCTTGTTGGGTGCTACAAAAGCCACGCTACAGGGGCGGGAGCAAACACTCAGACACGCTACTTCCTGCACCACAAATTCCGACTGCAGGTCCCAGTTCTGGTAGAGATTGGATACCTGTTCTAGGAGATGGAGTCCTCCAGATTTCCCCAGGGACTGGCGTTCTGTTTTTGTGAAGGAGCAGCACGTGCAAATGAATAGTGTGTGTTTAGTCATAGGGCAAGAAAATAACGGATTTATAGAGTTTTCACAATGGTCTGCCTGCATGATTTTCTAAGGGCATTGGTAGAGCAGTCCGATATGATTTGCCTTAGCAGCGCCAGCGTAAAGTTAATCACAGAGTTAAGACGATGCTCGTGAGCTTGGATTTTTCGATAGCAGTTTCAAAAGTTGGCTCCCCGGGTAGGATTCGAACCTACGACCAATCGATTAACAGTCGACCGCTCTACCACTGAGCTACCGAGGAATGTAGCGTTCACGGTCTCTGATGATACGCTGCTTCTAGGGTCAGGTGCAAGTTTTTCATTCAGGCAACTCTAAGCAAGTATTTTTGCCTATGTTCTGTAGAATTAGGAAGAACCTCACCATCTGCTTTCCTATGCATGTTCAGCCTTCCAACAGCTACCAAACCGCAGAAACCCTCTCCGAAAGAGAACTTCAAGTCCTGGAACTGGTAGCAAAGGGCCTGACGAATGAACAAATTGCCAAGGGCTTAGACATCAGTAAGCGAACTGTGGACAACCACATCAGCAATATTTTGAATAAGACGAATACGGATAACCGCGTAGCACTCGTCCGCTGGGCGCTGCAGTGGGGCAAAGTCTGCCTGGATAAAGTGAACTGCTGCACGATTGAAGATAGAGCTTAGAGGAAGCTTAGGCGTGTTCTACCGTGTCCGTTATCCCGGTATGGCGTGGGCTATCTATCGGGAGCTAGAGGTTCATCTAGCACAGATTCTCTCCGAGAGACCCCAGATTCTCCTGCGCACAGACCCTATTTATGACTACAACCTGGATCAGGTGGAGAGTTTACTTTTTAGCCCTCCCGCAGATAATGCTGACCGTGCCCTTGTTTGTGACGTGCTGCTGCACTACTTAGAGCGCTGGCGCACGATGGCAACCAAAGTCGGTAGCGTTACCGTCTATCAAGGGGCTCAGGAGTTACGGATGGAAGAAACAGACCGTAAGACCTGGTTAGCATTCTTGACCCCTACTCCAAATTGACCTGAACAAAGGTGTTCTTCCACTGTTCGGGCGTATAGGTTTTCAGGGCTAAAGCGTGGATGCGACCATCATCCAGGTATTCCTGCAAAACTTCATAGACTAATTTGTGCTGTTTGATCATGGTCAAACCAGCAAAACGGTCAGAGACGATCAGGGCTTGCAGATGATCACCCGTTCCAGTAAGGTCTTGTACCTGGACAGCCCCCCCAGGAAAAGCGGCGGCAATCAAAGCTTCAACGTGTTCGGTGTTCATAGTCTTGAGGGAAGGACTGCTTCAGTTTACTTCTTCTTTGCTTTACGGCCCTCGGCCATAGTTTCGTCGGCCAAAGCCATATCGGTCAGCGTCTGGCCTGTGGTAGCTAGGAAAACGTCATCTAAACTTGGGCGGGCTTGCGCCAAGCTAAAGATGGGAAGCCCTGCCTGAGCTACGGTCTGCTGTAACGTAGACAGCGCCATCGAACCAGCTTGCACTACGAGGTAAAGGGCATTGCCTTGGCTCTTATTGATGCCCACTTCCTGAACTTCGGGCAGCACTTTCAACAAAGCGGAAGCCTTCTCCGCTTCTTCCAAAGGCGTAAATTCGCGAATTCTAATCGTTACCCGGTCACCCCCCAAGTTGGTCTTCAATTGGTCTGGGGTCCCTTGGGCAATCACCTTGCCTCGGTCAATAATGGCGACTCGGTCCGCCAAGACATCAATCTCTTCTAAATAATGGCTGGTAATCAATACAGTAGTGCCTTGGGCTTTGATGGCGTGCAAGAACTCCCATACCGCTCGGCGACTTTGAATATCCAAACCTACGGTCGGCTCGTCTAAGACCAAGACTGCAGGGGCATGGAGCATCGCACAGGCTAAGTCCAACCGTTTCTTCATCCCTCCGGAGTAGCCCCCGATCCGGTCATCGGCCCGGTCAGTAAGGTCCAGAATTTCTAGAACCGCCTCAATTCGCTTGGGGATGATCGTACGAGGTAGATGATACAAGCCTGCCTGAAACGCCAGAAGCTCCCGTCCGGTCAGGATTTTATCTTGGGCCACTTCCTGCGCCACATAGCCTAGATAGGAGCGTGCTCTCCGCGGGTCATCCACCACGGAGACCCCTGCGATGGTCAGGGTGCCTCGGTCCGGTTTCTCTAGGGTGCATAGACAGCGCAAGGTCGTCGTTTTTCCGGCACCATTGGGCCCCAAAATGCCAAAAATTTCTCCTGGCTCAATATCCAAGGAGATTCCTTTTACAGCCTTGATAGAGCCATAGGACTTATACAGATCTTGGATGCGTATCGCAGGAATAGTCACGATGAAATCGTCCTAAAGGAGAATCATGCTTACTATTCTAAGTTAATCGGACAGCCTGATGAATGTGTGTGAATCGCGAACATGGTTTACAACGACCAGACCCATTTTGGCTTGTTAATACCCCGTAGGTAAACAGCGTCTCGTATTCGCTTTTTAGGGCATGGTTCAAGGCACCAGGTTGGAGGGCAACACATTTGCCCAAGGAGCTAAGGTGCTTTTTCCATAGCTCTCAGGGGTTCTAGCCTTTTACGCTTTTCCAAAAGTGCCATCCTCCTTTGAACCATGCCATGCCATCAAACATTCAAGACAGGCACCAGCAGTCGAGTGCTGAGGATCCAATTGCTGCGCTTTTTTCCAAGCATTGATCGCCTGCCGAAACTCTCCGTGCAATGCCCAGAGTTGTCCTGTCAAGGCATGGAAATCGGCATTGTTAGAGTACAGAGCCAATGCTTGATTATTCTGAGTAGCCGCGGCTGCGTAATCCCCGACTTTGAAAGCCTGTATAGCCTGTCGGTGATACCAGAGGGCCTGATCGTGAAGGTGAATCAGCGGTGAGAGATCGACACCACAACGGCGGCAAAGCGCAGAGGGAAGCCTGTTTTCCCCACTCTCTACTCCTAATTCCTTACTTGCTGAGGCAGGGCGGTAAATCGCACGACAGACAGGACATTTCATCGTGGATTTACTCAAGAATTCGTTGTGACATAGTAAAGGAAGTCAGCTACTTCTTCCTGAATTTCTGAGATTGAGTTCGCGTTACCCTCCGTGATCGCATCATCAAGTTGGTCCAGCAGGTCTTGTAACTCCTCCGCTTGTTCAGCCTCCAGGTTGACCAAGGCTTGCTGGGCCTGAGCAATGAGGGCGGCCAATTCAGGGTCAAGCGGGATTGCCTCCGTGGTTTCGGAAATAGTGACACCCGAGATCGTCTCATCTACTTCAAATAAAGATTCTAAATCGGCCCTGGCTTGCTTCAGTTCATGGCTAGAAAGGTGCTGGATACCACCAGCATGATTTACGACCAGGGTTCCCTGTTGGCCATTGCCCTTTTCGGTAGTGGTAACGGTGAGGATCCCATTCAGGTCAAAGTCGAAATGCACCTCGATTTGAACACTACCCGCCCGTCCTGGAGGGAGTCCCTCCACTTTGTAAGAACCAAGAGGGGCGTTTTCCTCGGCTATCTGGTTCTCTCCCTGAAAAATTTTGATCTCAACAGCCTGTTGATTATCTACCACTGTGGAATAGACTTCAGATTGGGAAATCGGAACCACACTGTTGCGTGGAATAATCACACTAAAGAAGCCGGGCATGATTCCAAACGGGGTGCTAACTGCAGCAGCAATGCCCAGGGAGTGCGGGATAATATCCACTAGAATGGCATTGACATCCTCACCGACCAAGACTCCGGCTTGCAGGGCCGCGCCCAAGGCCACACACAGATCGGGCTGCACACCATCCACTGGAGCCTGTCCCAAATGCTCTTCGACCATCTGCTGCACCAGGGGAATGCGGGTGGAACCACCAACTAAGATAATCCGATCGAGATCATCAGGTTCCAGATTTGCATCAGCGAGTGCCCGGTCGATCGCTTCTACTGTCTCGTCAAGTAACGGACGAATTAGATCTTCAAAGTCAGACCGGGCCATTTCGGTTTCCAGGTGGAGGGCAGTCTCCCCCTTTCTGCCCAAAAACGCTTCCCGTACGGAGGCAAACGCATGAGAACTAAGCATGATTTTGACATGTTCCGCAGCCCGCAGGAGGCGTGCCTGAGTGACGGGGTCGTCTGGAGCATCAACGCTGTGAATCTGCCGGAATTGTTCTGCCAGATGCAGTTGTAGCCGCCGATCGAAATCATCACCTCCCAGTTGATTGTTGCCGTGACTCGCCAGCACTTCGGTTACCTCGCCCGTAATCTCGACCACGGACACATCAAAGGTACCGCCTCCCAGGTCGTAAACTAACACCCGTTCGGTTTCGTCCGATCGCACGTCATAGGTTAAGGCCGCAGCGGTTGGCTCATTAATAATTTGCAATACCTCTAAGCCCGCGATCTGTCCGGCCATTTTGGTCGCCTGCCGTTGGGCATCGGTGAAATAGGCAGGAACAGTAATTACTGCCTGGGTCACAGCTTCCCCTAAGACCGTTTCTGCCCGTTGCTTGAGGGCACGTAGAATCATGGCTGAAATTTCATGAGGCAAAAAGTCACGTGTCTCGTCCGATGCTGTACCGCCGACTCCTAGGGTCGTTTTATGGTCAGTGCCCATCCAGCGCTTGATGGATCGAACCGTGCGGTCAGGGGCAGCAGCATACTGACGTAGAGCCTCACGTCCCACCAACAATTTACCGGTATCACTAAATCCGGCGCAGGAGGGCAACAGCAGGTCGCCATCTTCTCCTGGCAAGACCCGTGCTTGGCCATTTTCAATAATCGCCACTTCAGAATTCGTAGTTCCTAGGTCGATGCCAACCGCTCTACTCATCGTTGTTACCTCTTATCCCTGTTTTGCTGCCACAATCACCTGTGCCTCCCGAAGAACTTGGTCTCCCCACATATACCCTCGAACCACTTCTTGAATAACCGTGTTTTCTGGAAATGATGGACTTGATTGACGGCCAATCGCATACATGGTTTTCGGATCAAAGGGATGCTCCTTCGCATTGATCGGGACTACCTGCTGTTGGCGCAGAACATCCAGCAGCGATCGCCGAATCAGATCTACTCCCTGCTGGTTGCTGACTAAAACATCACGTAATGATGACGGAGCAGACATGGCTTTATCTAGATTCGATTGCGTCAATTGCTCGAACCAGCGTTTCCAAAAAGGTCGGAGTTGAGCCACAGCCTGCGGTTGAGTCTGGTCAATGACTTCAATCTGTTCTTGCCAGTGATTGCAAGCTTGCTCAAGCGCATCCACCACGGCTAGCAAATCCAGCCACAGGCTTTTCTGATTGGACTGGGTTAAGTCCTGTTGCTGGCTGGTTGCTAGCTGTTGTTGTAGGTGGGCCTTCTCTGCCTGTAGCTCCTCCAGAGCCTTTTGTAGTGCATTTTGGGCCGCTTGACTTAGCTTTCCCTGTTGCTTAATTTCATGGCGCAACGCAATCCATTCTGCCACCATTTGGTAGGGATCAAAGGGCGAGGCCGATTCGGGCTCCTCCCCTAAATACTCCGGCAAGGATGGCTCGGTCTGGAGAACAGCGAGAAATTTTTCAAATAATGCTTGCCGGTCAACCATGTTTTATTATCGGTTTTAAAGGGACAAGTGATAGCACTCAGCCTTCAGCACTCAGCACGATCGGGGGCTCATTAATTAAGTTCTACCATGCCCTCAAAAGTTTCTCAAAACGTTTCCCGGATTAATTCTTCCACGCTCACCTCTAGCTGACTGATCACGCGCTGCCGCAATTGCTCTACAACGCTTGGATCCAGGGTAGCTTCCAGAGGGCGGACGAGAAAAAAGAAATTATCGGTTTCCGGTGATTCCCCTTTTTTGCGGATGGCATCATAAGCCGCTCGAATAGCCTTAAATTCCTCTGGGTGGCTATGGGCTGGGAACTCCTTCAGCTTGACATGGTAAGCGGCTTTAATTTCGGCAGGGGTGGCCGTGGGGAGGATTCCGAGACGATCGTGGGGAGAAGTCATGGTTCGGCTTTAGAGTTTAGAGTTTGGATTTTAAATTTTCCTGCTTCATCGACGCCGACGCTTTGGACGCTTTGAGCGCTTTGGAGGAGCCGGCGAAAATCCACGCTGGGGGAAGCCAAAACCAAAGCCGAAGTCGTCGTCCTCCTCCTCAAAGTCGGGCATGTTATTCAGCATCATTTGTTTGAGTTCAGGGAGCATTCGTTTCAACTCAGCAGGAGGAATTTTGCTGCCAAACATTTTGCGGATCATGCCCTCCAGAAGATTCTCCATATCCGACATGTCGAAATTATCAAAATCAGCTGGTGCGGGAAGAAACTGTTGCACCTCCTGGGCATCCAGAAACGCCTGTTCCTTCCGGAAGGCTTGCAGCGATTTGGCATCTTGCAAACGACGGGCAATCTCAAATCCCTGTTGCTTAAACTCCTCATAACTGGCAGAGTTAACCGGGTAGGTCGTGGCTTTTGCTAGCAGGAGCAAGGAGTTTTGGGGCTCCCGTTGGAGGGCTTCGTCAATGAAGGAGCGTAAAACCTGGTTTTGAGGAATGGTTTGGGTATAGCGACGCAGCTGAAGCTGAAGCTGAGCAAGGGCGTTACCAGGTTGAGGCATGGTCATCAGGTAAGCCTGTAGAGGAGCTTGCAGCTTTTTGAGATCACGCTCTTTCAGCGCCAGAACCACAAGATGCGCTTCTCTGGCTTCGGGTTGTTGAGCCCCCAAATCAAATAGCTTGCTCATGTATTGGGTGATGAGGGCCACAATGCCCTTTTCTTGTTTGACAAAGAGCAGAAGGGAGAGCACGATTGCCTGCAAGGTTGGTACCTGCTCTTTAGGTGACAACCCTTCTAGCAACTCAGTCCATCGCTGAGTGGCTTGCCCCTGATTCAATGTCACCTTGCCCCCAGGGGTAGGTTCTCCCTGGGCGGCTTCTACGAAGATCTGACAGGCTCGCATTGCTGGATCGCGGCTACTTCCACCCTGCACTAAGGGACTGAAAAAGGAGTACTTGCGGGTAGACAGAGCATCGACCCAGGGTAAAACTTCCACATCTGTTTCGGGGCTCAGATCCCCAAACTTCTTTCCAAAGCGACGACGGGCTTCCAACGCCGCTTCGGAGTTGCCCAATTTTTTCCAGGTGTCGATCAGCGTTGTATAGACCTCTCTATACCAGCACCCCTCCTCTAACGCTTGAGTCAGCAACTGGGTAGCCTCCTCATACCGCTTCTCCATTACAGCCGCGAGTCCATGTCGGCCTTTCACTTCGGGCGATTGCGGATGAATTCGCTCTGCGGTTCTCAGTTCACCCATGCCAGCCTGCATTCGTCCCATCGCCATCCAGGTATCTGCCAGACGGCAATGCCCGTAGGCCAGCGTTATTTTGCGTCGATCCTCTGGCCAGTCCTGGGGATGCTGTTTGAACGATTGCTCCAGCCACTTGATCAGGCGAGTCAGCAGTTGCTGTAGCTCCTGGTAGTCCCCGTTGGCATCCAGGACTTTAACCAGGTTGACCGCCAGTTGCGGATTGAAGGGTTGCTCCCGCTGCACGACCTGCCAAAATTCCGCAGCACAGCCCTCTTCCCCTTGAGTCAATGCCTGTTGTCCTGCCAGGGTTAGCAGTGTCGGACGAAGAGTGGCTAATTCTGGGAATTTTGTGGAGCGGCGGTCAAGCTTGAGCAGAATATGGGCCGCATCGTGAGGATTGTTCTCATCGATCAATTCGAGGATCGTTATGACATCCACGGCTTCTCCAGGAACTTGACCATTCCCCTTGAAGTGCATCTGTTCTAAAGGTGGATTCCCTGTTTTGATATGTTGCAGCAGGGCTAATCGCTGTAAGATCGGGTGCTCTGTATAAGCTGGTTGTCTAAGTGAGAATCCCCACCTCGTGGCGGTTTGCAACCCCAGTCCTAACTGGAGGGCAGATACCTCCCAATTGTGGAGGGCCTGCTGGGTATAAATCTGCCAAATTATGGGGCGATCCCCCGGTGTCAGAGGATGTTTTACCTTTTGAAAGGATGCCAGCGCCGCTTCCGGTTGTTGCGCTTTCAATGATAGAACACCCTGTAGCCAATGCTGTTGTGCAGCCGGAAAGCGTTTCGAGTGCTTACTCAACAACTCTTCAGTAGCCGTAGTGTCGCCCTTCAGCAATAACAGTTTGGGATAGCAAATGCTGTACTCTTTGGGTAAACTGCCATCCTCAAACGCAGGCCGAATTAACGCAATCGCATCATCCAGGCGGTTCATTGCCAGCAGACATTTGGCCAGCCAATAGTGGGCCTCACCCCTCAACCCCAGTTGCAACGTCCGACGGAGTGCAGCCTCTGCCTGCTTGAAATTCGCCTTTTGGAAGTCCTGCTTGCCTCGTAGTAGCCAAATTTCAGCTTCTGATGGGGTAATGGTTAGATCTGGCTGCGATCGCTGGGCTTTGTGAATCTCTTCCAGGGCCTGACGATATTTTTGCTGCTTCAGCAAAGATTGCAGTTGCGTCTGAAAGCTGTTCTGAGACAACAACGGCGGTGAACTGCGAATCGATTCACGTTTTGGGGGGCGTTGCTTAACCATAGAGGTTTCTTCAGACGAACAAGCTCTAATACTAACAATGGTAGGATACCTTCTGGCATCCGGAGAGACTGTAGAACTTTTTCCAGCACGTAATTCTGGGATGTTTCAAGGCAGCAGATTGGAGGGTAACACTTTTGCCCAAGGGGCTAAGGGACTTGCTCAGAAATATAATACCGGCTAAACAATTGATTTCCCCAAGGAGTAGCCAAATAATCGGTATAGTATTAAGCCGCAAGTCCCTTAGCTTTTCCATTGGAATAACCGCATATGCTCCATTGGGCAACTTCATACACCCGCGACACTCATCGAAAAATCCGCCCCCACATCAAACGGCACGTCGATATAAATCAGGTGTGAGAGGGGAGAGGGGTTGTACAGTCCATTGAGTGACTTAAATTATCGACAGTCTGAGCCAGATTATAACAACTGCCTCAAACGCCGCCCAGATTAGGGATAGCAGAGGACACTAGGGATAGGGGGCTTCTAGGTGTTGCACTTCAAAGCCCTAGGGCGTGGGCGTAATGAATTGCTCATAGAAGTTCCACCTTGTTCCCCCAAGAGCTGTGTATTTGACATTCTGAACGCGGTTACGAACGGCTGTTAAGGACAAATTGTTGAGCAAATGGATGACTGGAACTTGTTCTTGAATAATGAGTTGGAATTGTTTGTAGTATTCCTTGCGCTTGCTTTCATCCAATTCTTGGGCCCCTTTGATAAATATTTGGTCTACTTCTTTTTCCCAAGGGGCAATCACCCGTCCTGCATAATCCTTAATTTTGTATCGTTGCTTGTCTACCACATTAGGCTGTGCATTGTACAGGTGAAGTTGACCATCCGTACGCCATAAATTGGCCCCCCCATTTGGTTCGATGCCTCCGGTAAAACCAATCAGGACCATATCCCAATCATGGGTAACATCCAGTTTCTTAACGATCGTATTGAAGTTCAGGGGGAGCACATCCAAAGTAATCCCTACTTTTTGGAGGTCTGCCTTTATTTGAGCGGCCAACTTAGCACGGTCTGAATTTTCTGTATTCGTTACCAACGTGAAGCGAACCAGATTACCATTCTTATCCTTGAGTTTTCCATCCTCTCCCAGGAGAAAGCCTGCTTGTTTGAGAAGTGCTTTTGATTTTTCTATATTGAATGTGTAGACAGGCAATCCATCTTCAGGCTTGAGATAGAAAGGACTAGGAACAGAGATGGGCGAGTCCTGTAAGGCTCCGAGTCCACGATAGATGTTGTTAAGCATTGTCTGACGGTCCAGCGCATAGGCGATAGCCTGACGGAACTTTACATTGTTAAACCAAGAACTCTTGATCGGGTCGACAAAAGGTTTATTATTGGCTGGATTCTTACCCTGCAAGAGGTTGAAAACGACAAAAAGCTCTCCGAAATCAGGTCCGCCATTATAGACAGTATAGCCACCCTCTTTTTCCTTAGGCTTAAGCAGTTCAAAATCTTCTCCTCTCAGACCATAGACATCGGACTGCCCCGATTGAAACTTTAGGAGGGTGGCATCTATATTCGGAACAATTTGTATGGTTCTATACGTAATATAAGGTTGCTGGCGCCCTTCTTTATCTTTACGCCAATAGTAAGGATTGATTTGATACCGAATGCGCTGTCCTGGTACATATTCTCGAAATACATACATGCCATTGCCGACAATTTTTTTGACATCGGTATCAATAGCCCAAGTCGTTAAAAACTTAGGTTCCCCCTTAGAGTTGGTTTCTTTAACCGTCTTCTCTAGAATGTGTTTAGGAAGAATGGATAAGCCAACGGAACGCATAAAGGGAGCAAAAGGCTCTGGCAAATTGAAGGCTACGGTGCGGTCATCTACTTTTTCAAGCTTGGGTAATTCTTGCTTACTGCCAATGCGGAGGATATCCCGAGAATCGGTGGGAATGTTGAGATTGAAATAGATGTCATTAAAAGTGAACAGGACATCATCGGCTGTCAGGGGGGCACCATCAGACCATTTCAAGCCTTCGCGCAAGGTGAACACAATTCGCTTGCCATCTTTGCTTATTTCCCATTTTTCAGCGAGTTCTGGCTCCACCTCCGTTGTTAGCCCATTTTCTGACACCAGACCTTCGAAGACCAAGCCTAAGGGGCCGGTACTGGAAGTTTCCTGGGCAAGTGCAGTGTTGAAGGTCTTGGGGTCCGCCGTTGTCGTCGAGAGATACTCTCCTCCGATCTCTACCGGTTTATTGGAAGAGGCCCCTGTTTGGGTTTGGGTTCCCCCCCCACAGGCAGCTAGGGCAAGACTCAGGCTAAAGCAGAGGGTAGACCAGTAGATTTTTTTTACAAGCATCTTTCAGGTGCAGGCAGATCACATCTTTTGTACTTTACTGCACATCGTCTAGAAAGGAGTGCGGACCTTGGGTGGCTTGTAGTTCATTTCTTTGAGTTTGCGCTTCATCTTGGTGAAATATTCACCCAGAAATTGCTCCACGGTCGCAAGTTCACCCATTCCGATGCCAAAAGCATCACAGGTCGGTTTCATATCGGCCCCGAAGGATTCTCCAGAAGCAATCACTTCCGAGAATTCAAAGAAATCGGCAGAATAGCGAGTCCACTCGAAATATTTTGCAGCTTTCCGCATAAATTTCAGTAAACCCAAGGGCAAGCGGGTAACTTTAGGGGCCCGAGGCCAGTCTGCCAATTCATCGCAGAGGCCAATCAGTTCATCGGGTGTCCACAACTCTGTGCCAGAAAGGGCAAAAGTCTTGTTATGCACTTCTGGCTTGGTAAGGGCCAGACTGTAAAAACGGGCGGCATCCAACGTGCTGATGTAGGCGACACTGGAAGACTCTCCCAAGACCCAGACGGTCTTTTGTTCCAAGATCGGAATTGCGTACTGAGAAATCACTCCTTGCAGAAAAGCACTAGGACGGAAAATGACATAATTCATTCCCGAAGCTTTGAGTTGCTTCTCCCGATCCAACTTGATGCCCATAAGCGGCACAGCGGGATACTGATCACACTTGAGGATCGAGGTAAAGATGAAAAGCTTGATACCTGCTTTTTTGGCCCCTTCGATAAGGGCTTGATTGCCTCTATCGTCCACGGAGTAGATGGTGTTCCCCTTCAAGCCTGCTCCAGCGCTGGCAGTTGTGATTACTGCATCGACGCCTTCCAGAACATCGGGCAGGTTCTCTAGATTGTTCAGGTCTCCTTTGTAGAGGACGGCACCCCATTCCTCCAAGAACTGCGCTCGAACTCGGTCTCGGACTAAACATCGGACGTTATGACCATCGGCAATGACCTTTTTAACTATCTGTCTGCCGAGAGTCCCGCTACCACCAACTACTAAAACATTCATTTTATAAAGCACTATGTTTATAAAAGTTTACAAGATTATCAGACCAAGATCATGGGTGTTCTTGCCTACCGCTGTTTATGCTCGACCGCGATTATTTGGCGGGCCTCTGCGGTGACCTTTTGGCCACAATTCCGACATGTTGTTCCCGAGGGAGTGGCAAGCAAGACCGTTTCACAGTTCGGACAAGGCCCTTGGGCAGCATTCCAATAGAGTGAAATGCCAAGCGCTATGGCCGTTAAGATCACGACAGCCAGGATGAATCCAATCTGGATACTACCGGTGGTAATCGGGAACACAATAGCGGCGATCGCCCCTCCGCGCAGGACACCCCAACCCACTCCAAATAAAATGCGCTTAGCAGTGGTCAATTCTTCCATTATTTTTTTTGTAAAGAAAACGTTACATTCTCAGATTAGCGGGATCTGCGACTGATCTGCACCTACTAACAAAATCCCTTTGCCGCAAAAGGTTAAGATAGGGTTAAGAAGCCCTAGGGCAATGAATGGAAGAACTGCTGTGGACAGGTGAGTTAAAGGAAGTCTTTTTCCGGTTGGGAGCCGCGGTTCTGATTGGTGGCATTCTGGGCATCAATCGAGAACTCCAACATAAACCAGCAGGGATGCGGACGCATGCCCTTGTTGCCCTGGGAGCGGCCCTGATTACCTTGATCGCAGTCCAACTAAGTCCCAAGGGTATTGCTGTGGATGGCAACATCGTGGCCCGAGCCATTCAAGGGGTGATCACAGGGATTGGTTTTTTGGGTGGGGGGGTGATCCTCCGTAGTCAAGATCAAAAAATGGTAAGGGGACTGACAACAGCAGCCTCGATTTGGATAGTGGCCGCCCTGGGCGTCGCCTGTGGGGTCGGGTTTTGGCAGATGGCCCTGATTGCCATGGGATTGAGTTTACTGATCCTGGTCGTAGGAGAACCTCTCGAGCATTTTCTCCATCAGATGCTTCCTCAGCATGAGGAGGGCGAGCTGGAGAAGCCTGAGGAAGGGAAGAAACAGTCTTTAACCCGTTTATAAATCCCCATACTCTAGCGCATTACAAAAGGTCTGATAATCTTTTTCGTCCTTCGGTTTTGGTCTTTATGAAAAAATCAGATGCGTGCGATCACCTCTCGGGGTCTAGGGTCTTGTTGTTTTATCAATTTCTCCCCATGGGCAGTAGAGGCGCGATATATCGCGCCTCTACTGCCAAATCTTGATAAGATGCACTTCTGCATTCGGTTAGGAATCCTTGGGTGAGCACGAACACAGATACAGATTATGACCTTATCGTTATTGGTGCTGGAGTTGGAGGATTTGACGCGGCTAAACATGCTGCCCATCGTGGGCTAAAAACAGCTTTAGTGGAGTGTCGAGATATGGGCGGGACCTGTATCAATCGAGGATGCATCCCTTCTAAAGCGCTCCTTGCTGCGGCAGGTACGCTGAGAAAGATTCAGCATACAGAGCTATTTGGCATCCGCGTGGAGGGCATTCACTACGACCGGGCTAAAGTAGCGGCGCATGCCATGGGCGTAGTCGAAAAGATTCGTACGGATATGACCAAGACCACCGAGAAAATGGGGATTACGGTGATTCGGGGCAAAGCCAAACTGCTAGGGCCGCAAAAGGTCCAAATTGAAACGGATAGAGGAACCCAAACGGTTACGGCCAAAGATATTATTCTGGCTACGGGCTCTGAACCCTTCGTGCCACCGGGTATCGAGATCGACCATCGCACGGTTTATACCTCCGATGAGGGTGTGCGCCTAGAACAAGTCCCTCGCCGGATCGTCATTATTGGTTCGGGATACATTGGCCTAGAATTTTCTGATATTTATTCCACCTTGGGCGCTCAGGTCACGATTATTGAAGCGCTCGACCAGCTTTTTCCAGGATTTGACCCAGATATTGGCCGGATGGCAGAGCGGATCCTGATTAAACCCCGCAATATTCAGACTATGAAGGGCGTTCTCGCCAAAAAAATCACACCGGGTCGGCCCGTACGCATTGAACTCTCTACAGGAGAGACCCTCGAAACCGATGCGGTGTTGGTTGCCACTGGTCGCCGTCCCAATAGCCAGGATTTAGGTCTAGAAGAACTGGGCCTGGAAACCCAACGCGGATTCATCCCTGTAGATGACCGAATGGCGACAGGAATTCCTCATCTGTGGGCGATTGGAGATGTCACCGGAAAGATGATGCTCGCCCATACGGCTAGTGCACAGGGAGTCGTCGCTGTCGAGAATATTCTTGGGCATGAACGTTGTATGGACTATCGGTCGATTCCGGCGGCAGCCTTTACCCATCCCGAAATTGGTTTTGTCGGCCTCACTGAACCGCAGGCAAAAGCAGAGGGATATAAGGTTGGCACCGTACGTACCTACTTTGGTGGGAATTCAAAAGCGATTGCCCAAGGAGAAACGGACGGAATCTGTAAGCTCGTGTACGACCAGGAGTCTGGAGAATTACTGGGAGCCCATATTCTGGGGCCTGAGGCCTCCTTGATTGTCCAAGAATGCTCCGCTGCCATTGCAAGACGCGACAAGATAGAAAGCCTCGCTAGGCTGGTTCACACCCATCCCACCCTCTCTGAGGTATTGGATGAAGCGTATAAGAGAGCAGCGGGGTGAGGGCTAGCTACCGATGAGGATGAGGTTCTCCCAACCATTGTTCATATTGTTTTGCCTGAGAAGCAGAGGGCTTTTCTACAGGAACTAAAGCAAAGTTATTTAGGGGTGGAGACCCCAAGGTCACGCTAATATTCAATAAGTCATCTCTGCGAAAAACCGTAAAAATAGCACTCTGACCTGCTTTGAAATCCTTCAAACGGTCAGATAACTTACCTGGATGAATTCGCCAGTTGTCTATAGCGAGTAATAGATCTCCACTATTGAGTCCTCCAAACCACGCCGGAGAATCCCGCTCAATAGACTTCACCACGACCATCTCCGCTTGATCCTCTGTTCGCGCCCCTAAATAGGGGATGCTGTTACGTTCAGTAGTTAATTTGACCCCAACAATATTGAGATAGGTTTCATAGTCAAAATCTTCTGTGCTGTCCAAGTAACGTTCAAGCGTAACTAACCGTTCCAGACCAACGAGTTTGCAAATGGTCGCGGGCAATTCCTCTTCTCGATAGGCAAGCTTTCCTTCTTTACTCCCCAGCCATAATTTTTGAAAAACTTCATCTAAAGAAGATTTGCCATCGGTCAGTCCGCGAATTTCCAAGTCCAAAAGCATCATCAGCACTTGGCCCTTGAGATAATAAGAAACCTGATTATTCAGGGAATTTTCATCAGGGCGATACTGCTTAATCCAAGCATCATAACTGCCTTCCAATAGAGATTGATGTAGACGGCCAGGAGTATTTTGGAGCCTAGTTATATAATGAGATGCTTGTTTGAGAAAATGAGCAGCATCATAGATCCCTGCTCTCAAGGGAATCAGTTCATCATAATAACTGGTACCC
>JBAUTB010000103.1:0-26838 GCA_049582005.1 Gloeobacterales cyanobacterium
AGGTTATTTGATTAAAAAAAACAGTTTCCGTTTCCGAATCTGAAATGTAGTTGTAATTGGCAAACCAGTGCAGGTGATTGAGGGCAATTCGTTGGGCAGGTGAGGCAATATTGTAGAGGGGGCTACCGTACAGTAATGATTGCTCAGGCTCACTCCAGTAGTGATTGCTGTTACTCTGATAGTTAAAGGTTTTGCTGAGATGTTGGATATTTTCCGTGTAATCAGAATTAGCATTGTTGCGATAAGTGGTTTCGATGAGTTTAAAGTGCTTCAGGTTATGCTTTGTCCCCATCGTTGAAACTTTTTTTTGTTGTGGTGCAGTTGGTTCGATAAGAGATGTCATGGTTTTACCTAATTATTTAGGGAATTATTGCGAGTGATGCAGATACAGAATCTTCAGTTAACTTTTAGGTGCCAACTCTGTGCCTAAATACTGAGCCAGCGCCTCTACCGTGGGGTAATCGTATAGGAGGGTTGGTTCGATCTCCATGCCTAGCCAATCTGCCAGATCCCCGGTCAACCCAATGGCGGCTGAGGAATCTAGACCATAGCGGTCAAACGTTATATCGACTTCCACTTCGTCTGGCTCGATTTCTAATAGTTGTGCCAAACGGTTAACTAACCAATCCTGGATCTCCTCGCTCGTATATATTTTTCTGGATATTTGTTGCTCTGAAAGATGAGCTTCAATCTTCATGCTTGTCTCTCACTGAGTTTCAATAGGATGAGTAAATTCAATCTTATTACAATGGCTATATACCAATTTGCTAAATAAATGCATTGTGGAAAATAGCCCTCCCAATGCTGGAGAGAAGAAACCTTAGCGCATTCAAAAAAAGCAAATCGATATATATGTCATGCATAACTTAGGCAAAAAGATTCGATCTTGTCTGTTAGAAATGCTACAATCTACTTAAAGATACTACGCAAATAAATACGTAATTAGTCACTGACACAAGAAGACATCATTGAAAACGACAAGCCCGAAAACCTTACAAGTTAAGGGTCTTAGAAAAAGCGGTTCATTAGAAGTCTATTCTTTGTAAGTAGCTTAATTTAAAAGGCTTGTTCTAGAAACGACTGCGCATACCCCGCAGCTTGCTGCGGTTGGATCGTTCATTAATTCTTCTACAGTTTTAGAAGTTGTAATCGGATCAGCCTAATAGTTTCATAGCATACCAAAACATCACAATAGATATGGGAAAATCAAGTGATAAACATACATAACAGAAAAGTTTAAGTATGTTATTACTGAGCATTCCATCATAGTAGTGAGAGAGTGTTAAATGGGTACACTATCAGATATAAGCTATACAAGCCAACGGTTCTTGAGCTTTGTTGATTTATTAGCTCAAAGAGCAAAAAATCAGCCCGAACAGACCGCTTATGTTTTCCTCAATCGGGGTGAAACAGAAGCCCACAAGCTAACTTACAAAGAACTAGACAATCGGGCAATGGGGATTGCGTCCCAACTTCAGCACCTTAGTGCAATGGGGGAGAGAGCTTTGTTGTTCTATCCACCCGGTTTGGAGTATATAACTGCTTTTTTAGGGTGCTTATATGCGGGAGTGGTGGCTGTTCCGGCTTACCCACCACGCAATAATCAGAGGTCAACCCGGTTACAGGCGATCATAACCGATGCCCAAGCGGCGATCGGACTGACAACTACATTGTTTCTGCCCAGCATGGAGCGATGGTTTGCCCAAGAGCCGCAATTAGCGACAATGCGCTGGCTGACCACCGATAACCTTGCCAGCGATGATGGCATCCACTGGCAGCAACCCACCATCACCAGTCAAACGCTGGCATTTCTTCAGTACACCTCTGGTTCTACCGGAATGCCTAAGGGTGTGATGGTGAGCCACGGCAATCTGATACATAATTCTGCCTCCATCCATCACTGTTTTGCTGATACATCCCAGAGTCAAGGGGTCAGTTGGCTACCGCCTTACCATGACATGGGTTTGATCGGCGGCATTCTACAAGCTCTGTATGTTGGGGCTTCCACCATCTTGATGTCCCCCGTTGATTTTCTGCAAAAACCCGTTCGTTGGTTGCAGGCAATTTCTCGTTACCGGGCAACTACCAGCGGTGGCCCCAATTTTGCCTATGATCTGTGTGTCAGCAAAATTAAGCCCGAACATCTAGAAAATCTTGATCTCAGTTGCTGGGAACTCGCATTTACTGGGGCTGAACCTGTGCGAGCCTTAACGATCGATAAGTTTGCGGCAACTTTTGAAGCCTGCGGTTTTCGCAGAGAAGCCTTCTATCCTTGCTATGGCATGGCAGAAACAACGCTGATTGTCTCCGGTGGATTGAGGACAAAAGCACCAGTGGTGCAACCCGTCGAGGCGGTTGCTCTGGAGGGGAATCAAGCTGTCTTCGAAGACAGCAAAGATAATCACAGTGGAGACAATATCCGATGGTTGATCGGTTGTGGTCAGGGCTTGCCCGATCAGAAAACGATCGTTGTTGACCCTCATTCTTTGACTGTCTGCCCAGACAATCAAGTTGGGGAGATCTGGGTGTCTGGGCCTAGCATTGCCCAGGGGTACTGGAACAACCCGGAGGCAACAACCGAAATTTTCCAGGCTTATCTGGCAAACACAGGGGAAGGTCCATTTCTGCGGACGGGAGATCTCGGATTTTTACAGCAAGGGGAATTATTTATCACGGGACGAATTAAGGACGTCATTATTATCCGGGGACAAAATCACTATCCCCAGGATATTGAATTCACGGTTGAAAACAGTCATCTTGCCTTGCGTCCTGGCTGTGGGGCAGCGTTTTCAGTCGAAATCAATGGGGCAGAGCGATTGGTAATTGTCCACGAAGTGGAGAGGAGTTACCTCAAAATACTAGAGGTGAAAGAGGTTGTAGGCAATATTCGCCAGGCTGTAGCGGCCCAGCACGACTTACAGGTGTATGCCGCAGTCCTCGTCAAAACCGGCAGCATCCCCAAGACTTCAAGCGGTAAGATTCGTCGTCATGCTTGTAAGGCTGAATTCCTGACAGGTAGTCTACAGGTTGTAGAGGATGGGAGTGAGAACCCACAGTGCAAGTCTGAGTTCCTGAATCTTCAGGCTGAAGTTGCATCGGTACGGCAGAATCTCTCCGCAATCAATCAACCGCAACGACCTAATCCAGATCCATGAAATGTCTCTGGTAATACATAACTAGCTCCACTTTAAGCAGGGTATTTAAATATCCGTGAAAAACCACTGATGCCAATCCGCACTTAGGTGATGTAGGGTAATCAAGATTTCTTCTCTTTACAAATCTAAAGGTAGGGTATAGAGACCTCTCAATAGTTCGAAGAATACTGCTGAGACCTCACTCTTACCAACTATCCAAAGCCAATCGGTGTTAGTTTTAACTTTTTCTAGTAGGGAATTTAACCTATGTGGAGGAGTTAAAAAATGGCTGAACCTGTCAGCAAGCTCCTAATACAGACAAGGTCGAAAATAGCGTTGTGCAAGTGATAAAGGACCAGCCCAACTTTGATGCGAGCGAAATCATACGGGTAACGATTACCCCGGAGAGCTAACCTAATGAAAACATTAATTCGCGGTGCTTTACTAACATTGGTCTTTTCAACTATCGCTGCTACCGCACAGGCTCAGGTCCCCGATTTGAGTGTGGAACTCTTGACACCTGCTTCCGATCTCGTCACAGGCGCGGATGGAGTTCAATTTGACCTCATTTTTGGGCGCGGTGGGAATGATGTATTTTACTCCTACGATCCCATTGCCGATGCGAATGCGGAACTCAACATTGATGTTCTGTTTGGCGACTTGTTTGACAATACAGCAGCAGAGTTTCAAGTTCTTCTTGACATCCAGGCTGGTGACCCATTCGCCATCCTGAAAGCCAATATCCCATCCGTAGGCAAAGACAGATTTGTTTTAGGAGATGAGTTCCAGCCCTACTATACAGCTTCCAATCCGCTCTCTCTATTTACCACCGACCCGTTTGGCCTCAATGAATTTTCTGTCATTTATGACTTTGATCCGAGCCAGGATACAATCCAACTCAATGGGAAAAAAGATAATTACGCCTTGTTGAAAATAGATAGTTTACCCTTTCAAGGGTCTGTATTCTCTGGGTATGGACTCTTTTCGCTTCAGAATGGGCTGCCTGACCTCGTGAGTTTGATCGTTGAGAAGCCAAGTGTAAACCTAAATCTGAAGGACAAATATTTTCAGTTTGTCGGTAACAAACCCAAAGATAAACCCCAGGATAAGAAAATTGGGCAGTTTGGCACTACCGGGCTTGATTTCGGCTATGGCGTAGCGACTGATTTTGCGGGCAGTACTTATGTTACTGGATCGACCAGTGGTTCTTTGTTTGGACCCAATAAAGGTTCTGGGGATGCCTGGCTTGCCAAATATGACGCCAGTGGCAAGCAGCTATTGGGATTGCAATTGGGTTCCAGCGGTGGTGATACATCCTACAAAGTCGTGACAGATAAGTTTGGCAATTTCTATCTGGCAGGAACTACGGGTGGCAGTTTTGTGGCGGGTCAGCAATCTACTGATGGGACGGATGCCTGGGTGGCTAAGTATAGCAGCAATGGGACTCTGCTCTGGGGACGACAGGTTGGAGAAAGTAACGGATCTAATTTTGGTTTTTCGACCAGTGGCTTTGGGCTTCAGGTCGATGATGGAGGTAATGTTTATCTATCTGGACTGACCATTAAGGACAATACACTGGGAGTTCTCGATTTTCCGGTTCAAGATGATTCCTTTGTGATTAAGTTTGACAGCAGTGGCAGCCAGAAGTGGTCTACCCAGATTAAAGACCCGAAAGCACCGCCTCCTCTTGATCAAACGCCCTTCTTTGATGAAAGCTACGACCTGGCTGTTGATAAGAGCGGCAATTCCTACCTGGTGGGTTGGACGCAGGGTTTATCCAAGGAAGCGGATCCCGGCCGCGATCTGTTGAAATACGACGCCTGGCTATCCAAGGTAGACGCTAGTGGGGTTATTCAGTGGACCCAACAGTTTGGTAGTAGCGGAGAGCCTGGCAAAACCGGTCTGGAATTTGCATGGGGCGTTGACACCGACAGCCAAGGTAATATTTACGTTACGGGATGGACCACTGGCGTAGTGGGAGCTCAGAATTTTGGGTCCTATGATGTGTTTCTCACCAAGTTCGACCCCAATGGCAATCAGATTTGGGCTAAACAGGTTGGCACCAAAGGGGATGACGGACAGTTCCAATCTGACATTGTTATTGATGCCAATGACAACATCTTTGTGTCGGGCTATACCAACGATAAGCTAGGCAGTGGAAGTTCTGAAAAATCCTACAATGCCTGGGTCGGCAAGTTTGACACCAATGGTAACAACAAGTGGATTCAGTTGATTGGTGTCAAAGATAAGGATGACAATGCCACCGGTCTTGCCGTTAACAATAATGGTCAGGTCGTTGTCACCGGATATACAGAAGGCTTTTTGGGGAGCGGTAACACTTCTCAAACTCAGGGCGCAGCCATAGATGCTTGGGTCGCTCAACTGGATGTTGAGAAGGGGAAACTACAGAATTTTATCGGCAATACCGGGGATGTCATTAACATTAGCAATCCGGTGCCAGTTGCCTCGATTGATATCAGTAGTAAATTGGTGACAGCTAACAAATTGCCCGATGGGGATAATGTCATTAAAACGCCTGGTGGGGCTGTCGATTATGGAAAACTTTATGGTAGCCTTGCCTCTGCCTTTGACCCTCAGAGTCTTCAAACAGCCCTGAAAAATAGCAAAGTGCTGGATACTAGTATGCTCAACAGCACCACAAAGGTGGACTACAAAGGGACAGACAAGGATGACTTTTACTTTGGGGGGAGTGCTGATGACCAACTCAGTGGTGGTAAGGGAATTGATGTCCTTTACGGGCTTGGGGGAAATGACAAAATAGATGGGGGTGAGGGGGATGATGCCCTCTATGGCGGTACCGGGAATGATGAGGTCAAAGGCGGAAAAGGGATGGATATTCTGACTGGGGTTGACGTTGACCCCAATACCCCTCAGCCTGGAGTCGGTGAGATCGATAAGTTGCAGGGCAATGAAGATGCCGATGTATTTGTTCTGGGAGACAAAAAAGCCTTCTACGTTGGCAATGGTAATACTGATTACGCGCTGATCGATGACTTCAAGCTGGATCAAGGCGACAAAATTAAACTGGTCGGCAGTCCGAGTGACTACAAACTAATGACTGATATAGCGGGTCTACCCAAGGGAACCGCGATTTTTGCTAACGGTGATTTGATAGGCATAGTCAAGGATGTGAAAGGGCTAAGTCTGAGCAATAAAAACGTCTTTACCTTTGAATAGGTGTGAAATGGTTAACCTCAGCCGGGAAAGATGAGGACAGTATAGAAGCATAGTAATTATTATTTACGCTTCCACTCAGTCAAAGCAACCCAAGAGGTACATCCTATCGTTTTTAGTCGAGAGAACCAAATCTGGTCATGGAACCTCTGACGGGCCTTCTTACTGATAAAACGCAGCTGAGGGTCTTGCTGAAGTAACGGTGCTAGGGCCAAAATTGAGTGACCCTTGTGCAAAACGCCACTGCCCTTTGTTGTCTAACTTGTGTGCACAAAATGGTTTTACATTTGTCGCTCCTTCTCCTGGGTCTAGCTTTCAATCATGCCAGAGAGCCTGATTATTTGCTCAGCCAGTCTCTCCAATCGATTGTTAAAGTTGCTAGAAATTTTCCCAGTCCACCTCTTGAACTGCCTCCCAATAAGGTTAGACCAGGGGGTGGTCTCGACAGTGCGCAGCAGTCTTGCCGGGCTGCTTCAAAATCATTGACGGCACTGATTCCAGTTCAAAATCCCGTTTTAACCACCACTGCTTATCCAACGCTGCTGTTTTACGTTCCGGATACTAAGGCAGACATCGGACTAGGGGTATTTTCTGTTCTGACCCAGGACGAAAAGACCCATGTTTACAAAACTCACTTTATATTGCCGCAAGTGCCGGGAATTATTAGCATTAACCTGCCCGAATCATCGAATTATGCGCTTGAAGAAGGGCAACCCTATCACTGGTATTTCAAGCTCAACTGTCGGCAAACCGATGGTCAGAAATGGATAAATGTCGACGGTTGGATACAGCGGATTGCTTCTACGCCTGAAAGTCAACAGCTAATCAAATCGGCGGCTCCAGATATCTGGTATGACGCTCTAGCGAATCTGGCTCTAGACTTGCAGTCAAACCCTGGGGATCAGAAACTTCAAGAACAGTGGAGCCATCTGCTGCGATCAATTGGGATGGAGAATCTTACCAGTCAGCCATTCGTTGGTCCAGTTTGGAAAGTAAGGCTTCGAATGTAATTAATCACCGCTGGTTCAAGGCACGGGATTTTCGCCAGGCGGAACGAGTGGCTTACCAATGGCTTATGACAGATGTTCTCCCTGGGTTTGCAGTTCAAGAGTTGCAGGAACTATTGCCGTTAATTTGGAGGGAGAAAGAGCAGCAGAAAAAGGGAGCTTGAGCAATCGCCGCTCCATACTGCTTAGAGCGGTAGATTATGCCCTAGCGTATCTAAACCAAAAATAAGTTCCAAAAGATAAAAACCTAAGATTTATCCCGTCTGACCAAAGTAACGTAAACGGTTATAGGCTTGGCCTAACTCCACCACACTGAGAGAAGCCCAGGGGGGATTCAGATTCCAGTAGAACTCTAGGGGGGCCCCGATTAAGTCCAAGACCAGCGCGCGGATCGGTCCTCCATGACTCACCAGAAAAATGTGTTGGTCCGGGACTTTACTACGCCAATCTTGAAGACAGGCGATCGCACGATGGGCGGTCTGGCGGGCTGTTTCTCCATCAGGGAAGGGGAAATCTAGAGGCTTGGCACGCCATTCAGCTAAAGCACCAGGATAGCGGGCTTCCAATTCATCCCCACTCAAGCCTTCCCAGGCTCCAAAATTAGTTTCTGCCAGTCGATCATCACAGTAAAGTTCTGGCTTTCCTGGTAGGACTTCTTGAAGAATTTCTGCTGTTTGCACGGCACGCCGAAGCGGACTAGAGATCAGCACGAGCGATTCAGGCACGGTCTGTCTATCCAACCACTGGCCTAATCGTTGGGCTGCTTCAATTCCCTGGGGCAACAATGGGTCTTCATTTTGACCGTTGAAGCGGTGCTCTATATTCAAACGGGTGTGCCCATGACGGGCCAGAAACAATTCTTCCATTTAATTCTTCTAGTTTTTCGCTATGACATCCAACCTATGCTCCACTATGGCCCTATCGCTCATGCTCCGTAAACCCTTAGTGCGGGGAATCATCCTCTCTAGCGTGCTTTTGAACTTCTGGAGCAACAGCGCTTGGGGATTGAATACCATCCGGGTTAATGGTGAACTCAAGGTAACCGCTCCCTGGTCTAGTACGGTAGGGCATCCCGTAACCATCGCAGACTGGTGGCTCGAAGAGCAGATGGGAGTAGAACTTTTGAATAGTGATAGCCCTGAAGTGCAACCTGTGCGCTGGCTGGGCCAAGTTGTCACTTTGCCCGTGGTGTGGCAGGGCAGCGAAAAGTGGCTGACGAATCGTTATCTGGATGTGGCCCCGCTCAGTGCTCTAGGATGGCAAGTGAATCCGCAGGGAGAATTATTGGATATCACATTACCCGTGCAACCGCCTACCGTTAGCCTTGATCGACAATCTCCCATGACCTTGGACTATCGCCAAAACCGTGAATCGCGGCAGGTCTGGGCCAAAGGACTGGTCTATCGCAAACTGATTGCGCAGACGCCTGTTCCTCAGCGCATCCATATCTTGGAAGTCGATAAAACCTATCCCCTGTTGCCAATGAGCACACAGGGGAGAGCGACAGTGCTTTCGCAAATGGGACAGAATGCCCAAGCTGCGGCAGGAATCAATGGGGGCTACTTCAATCTCAAAATAGGCCAGCCTGTGGGAGCACTTAAGCGAGAGGGGCAATGGCTCTCCAGCCCGATTTTGGAACGAGGAGCAGTCGCTTGGGACAATGGCGGCACTTGGCGTTTTGGCCGTGTAGGGTTTACCGGGACCAGTCAATGGACGGATGGAACGGGAACGAAGACTACGCTGCCTTTGGTGGGCTTTAACACGGCTTATGTGGAATCAGGGGTGGCTGCCTATACTGCGCTTTGGGGAGCCGTTTATCAGACCCGGACCCAAGACGAAATCGTGATTCCTGTGGTTGAAGGAAAAGCGGCTCCTGCTTCTATGCTGGAGGCTGTGGGCACCACGGTTCCGATTCCTGCCCAGGGTTACCTCCTTGTTGCGAGGGGAACCGGGCGTCTTCTTTTGATGGATAAAAGCCCAGGAGGATTCTCCGTAACCTTTACCCATGGAGCCGCAGACCCTGGAGTAGAAGCTTTGCCCAATATCGTCGGAGGTGGGCCGTTATTACTCCAGGATGGAAAAAATGTTTTGGATGGCAAACGTGAACAGTTTCAACCCGATGTACTAATGGGTAAAGCCCCTCGGACACTTCTGGGCCGCAGGGGCGATGGGACTATCTTGCTGGTCACGGTAGATGGTCGGCAAACTGATGCCAAGGGCATGACCTTGGAAGAAGCAACCAATTTCATGCAAAGTCTGGGGGCCGTAGATGCCCTAAACCTAGATGGTGGTGGGTCTACCACCTTTTATCTGGGGGGAAAAGTACGTAACCAGCCCAGTGATGGCCACGAACGTCCCCTTCCTAATGGTTTAGCCGTCCTTATCCCGAGAAACGTTCCGCTGGCCCCTGTACCTGCCTCCCCCACACTACTACGCCCTTAAGTTTTTTAATTTGTTGTTACAGAGTGTGACAGAGCCTCGTTGTCTAAAAGGATATAAACGTACTATGTGGTCAAAGCAAAAGTAGGAAAGGTTTTTCTGCATGCAAGCCCGCTACATTTATACAGACGATCCACAATCCGCGAATTTGTATACCCCTGTGAACAATTCGCCTGGGATTAAGTTCTTTATTGATAACCTTCCCATCAATCGCAAAGGGGTTTCTCCTCTGTTTCGAGGTTTAGAAGTTGGGATGGCCCATGGGTACTGGCTATTTGGTCCTTTTGCGCTCTTAGGCCCTCTGCGTAACACCCCTGCCGGTCCGATTATGGGACTTATTTCAGCAGGGCTCCTTGTGGTCATTGGGACGATAGGACTTTCTTTGTATGCGACCGCTGAGGTTAAGGATGACGTCTTTGGGATAGAAGGTTGGAGCAACTTTGCTGCAGGCTTCTTGATTGGTGGCGTCGGCGGAGTTATTTTTGCCTTTGGCCTTTTTGTCTCCCAGGGAATTATTCTGAATCTCATCCTTGGTAGAGCGGGTTAGGACTGGCTGATTGGTAGTCAGGAGTCGGCTAGATGCTGACTGCAATAGTCACCACACAACAAATCCGTGAAGTAGAGCATCTCACCTTCGCTTGGGGTATGCCTGTGGCAGCCTTGATGGAAAAGGTGGGATGCTTGCTTTTTGAGCGCATCACGCACTACTATCCCCGATCTACTTATCCACGAGTAGGATTGCTCATCGGCCCAGGCCATAACGGAGCCGATGCTTTAGTTGTCGGTAGAGAATTACTTTTGGAAGGCCGGGAAGTTTGGGCTTGGCTCCTAAAACCCGGCAAAGATTTAACCCAGGCGCACCAGAGCTACTTTGAGCATCTGGGTGGGCATGTCGTGACGGATATCTCCGCTTTGGCTGACTGTAGGTTGTTGGTCGATGGAATTTTTGGCTTTGGGTTGGAACGTGCTCCGGAAGGAGCCTATGCTGAAGCGATTGCCTGGGCAAATCAACATCCATCCCCCATGGTCAGTGTGGACGTGCCCTCTGGTTTGCATACAGATACGGGGAAAGCCCTAGGCACAACCATTAAAGCCCAGCGAACATTTTGCCTGGGGTTGTGGAAACGGGGCCTCCTACAAGACCATGCCCTTGAGTACACCGGAGCCTCTGAGCTGATTGATATAGGTTTCTTTCATGGCTGCATGCAGCAAGTTTTGGGAAGGACTCCGTTTGTTCAGACCTTGGACGCTTCTGCAATGTACCCCATGCTTCCCCTGGAACGTCCGCTTGCCACGCACAAGTACCAGGTGGGAAAAGCATTGCTCCTGGCCGGATCTCCAGAATATCCAGGGGCTGGTGTATTAGCGGGTTTGGGATGTAGAGCCAGTGGGGTCGGTTTGGTAACTATGGTCGTGGCTGATAGCTTACGGTCCTTAGTAATAACCCACCTGCCTGATGCGGTTCTGGCGCGCCCTGCTGAGGCGCAGGGTGACTTTTCCCATTTCCAGGCGCTACTATGTGGTCCGGGGATGCTCCCTAACCCAAGCTTGCTTCAGGGGATCTTGAAGGCGAGTCGTATTCCTATGGTCCTCGATGCCGGAGCGTTAAGCAGCCTGGTGGGCCATCTCCCCTGGTTACAGGAAGCAGCCATACCCGTAGTCCTCACACCCCACGTGGGGGAATTTAAGCGTTTATTTCCTGCTATCGAATTGGAAGATCGTCTCGACGCCGCACAAAAAGCTGCCCAACAATCCAGTGCAGTGGTTGTCCTCAAAGGAGCAAGGACCGTTATTGCCCATCCCCATGGACCCGTGCGGGTGAATATTGAAAGTACGCCAGCCCTGGCCCGTGGGGGCTCTGGAGATGTCTTGGCTGGGCTGATCACGGGACTGGTTGCCCAAGGGCTCGACTCTTTTGAGGCTGCCTGTGCTGGCGTATGGTGGCACAGCCAAGCTGGAATTTATTTAGCGCGGCAACGTTCTGTCCTGGGCGTAGACCCCTATCATCTGGCCCTAGCGTTACCGGAGATTTTGGTTGGTTGGGACTCGGAGCGACCCTGAAGGCTAAGGGCTTTCGTACTCAAAGCGTTCCCTTTGGGCATGGGCTTGAGCCGGGTGTAGGCTTGGGCTTCTTCTAAGGTCATATCCAAAACTTTTTCCAGGTCATAAACCTGAGCTTGTCCTGTGACAATGGGCATCGCTTTTTGGAACTGGGCATCATAGCCTTGGAGCATGGAACGGAGCATTTCCCTTCTGGGAATCACACGGAAGGTGGGAGCCAAACGACAGAGGATATCGAAACCAATAATGGCAGCAAGGCGGGGAATTCCCAAAGAGGCTGCTTCTGCTCCACCGACGTAGGCCTCTCCGAGCGGCCTATTATCGGCCTCCATCAGAATATGGGTTACATCATGCCGCTCGATATGGAACTGAATGGCTTGGTCCACGAGCCACAAGTTCGTTACAGGTACCTGGTTGTCAGGCTCATCAAAGTGGTGTTTTTTAAATCGTTCTTCAAGCAGGGC
Source organism: Gloeobacterales cyanobacterium (assembly GCA_049582005.1). Classification (GTDB taxonomy): domain Bacteria; phylum Cyanobacteriota; class Cyanobacteriia; order Gloeobacterales; family PMM-0068; genus Sivonenia. Next base: position 12,301 of record JBAUTB010000103.1, read on the forward strand.
TTTAACGGTTTTTTTAAGATGGCTAGTCATATTTCTAGGTTAAACCAGATCAGCCTAGCCGGGACTGGTAGCCTGGGGATCCAGGGAAGGTGGAGGTGGTTCCGATGGATTATCGACGGGGCTAATCCAGCGACCATCCGGCAAACTACTCAGCCGTTCTTCCAAACTGCCGGGACGACCGATGGTTACGCCATTCCAAAAAAGTTCTACCACTTCCACTTCTCCCGTGCCTGGCGGGAGTGGCTCTAGCGGTCCCATGCTTTGAATCGTCTGTACCGCTAAAGCAGAATTTTCGGGAGAGGTAGTGCTGTGTTCTTGGAGCGCCTCCGCCGACGCAATTTCGCCAGAAGGCATGATCCGATATCGAACCACGGTGTACTGTTCAGGATTGGTATGGTCGAAGTATAGATCGTGGTACAAGCGAATCCGATAGGACAGGTAATCACTATAGGAACGAGGAACGCCTGCTCTCCTTTGGGCTTTCTTGGGGGCTTGTTGTTTGGCTACCGTGCCCTTCTCATTGGCTGCTTTTTGGGCCAGCACGGCGGGGCTTTCTCTGATGTTTTTGGCATCTTTGCCCTCTTTGCTTCCCTCTGGCTTCTTGTCATGGCCGTTCAGGGTCTGGGGGTCAGTGACGAGATCGAACTCAATACTGCCTGGCTCTCCTCCTCCGCTATTCCCTTGCAGAATAGGGACGAGAACAAAAAGAACCACGAGCGCCAGGTGACCTAAGTAGGAGCCAGAGATCGATTGGACCGTCTTTCTACGGGTAACAGGGGGTTCCAGATAGTCAAACTTCTGCAATTTGGCGGTGCGGTAAGCATCCCAAATTCCATATATCCAAAAGATTCCACTGAGCCCCCCCAACAGCCAAAGCACAGGGGATTCAATAAGACTGGAGACGAACTTCAGCGGTTCTTTGCCGAGGCTCAGGCCCCAGGACTCCAATAGGATGAGCATTCCCAACGGAAAACTGAGGAGAAGCCAAGTAAAGCTGAATAGGGAGGCATTGACTAAGCCTACCCCAAACAAAAATCCGCTCTTCTGCCATTCTTTGTTATAGGCTTGTCCTCCACCTGGAATAACAGAGCAGAGGGCGGCAATAACCGGGTTGCGGGGGACGATGGCAGGGGGTACCCAGGCCGGAGCCGGTTGTGGCGTTGTCCCGCCCCAGGCCGGAGAAATGGCCCGGCTTTTTTGGGCCAGACGAAAACCTAACCAGGCAAACCAGCCCAGGAAAATGCACAATCCCCATTCGGCAAAAGGGTTGGTCTGGAAGGCTAGGAAGTCATAAAAACCGTGCGCTACCGTCGTCCAGAAAAGTCCTTGCAGGAGAAATCCCCAAGAAGCCCTTTTCCCTTCGGCGCTTTCTGCGACTCTGGCTTTCCCCAGATACCAACCCAAGAGTAGGCCTAGCAAACCATGCATCGGCACGGCGGTGAATGCTCTGAGCAGTGCGGTATTTAGACCATTTTCTAGAACATAATAGATGTTCTCAATGGCCCCAAAACTTAATCCGATGATGCCTGCGTAGAGTACGCCATCGTAGGGCTCTTTGAATTGCTTATTGGGCCAGATAAACCCTCTAAACATGATGTATTTAGCGCCTTCTTCTACCAAGCCCACCCCTAAGAAGGTAAAGACGGCAAGCATCCCCAGGTTGGTGATTCCCCAGGGCTTCACCGTGAGCGCTGTTTCTAGCCAATAGGCAATAAAGGCTGCCCCTAAGCCTCCCAGGATGGCAAGGGCAATACTCGATACAGACCGAGGCAACGTCCACCGACGTTTCTGGATGCGGACAGCCAAAGTACTGATCAGGAACAGTGCCGGGGCGATTGCTGCGGCAATGAGAAAGTAGGTTTGGGGGATGGGTGGGTTCATAAAGCGTGTTTATCGAAAAGCACGGGTTAGTCTATTAAACCCAGTTTGCCCATTGTATGGGATGGAGATTCTTCGTTCCCTGGTAAACTCTATATGCCCACTTGGGTGGGTTATTTATCTGTAACCTCCTGAGACCTGCCAACTCTCTTTGCATGACCTCCGCATGAAATTTGAAGTTTTGAAGGTCACGGGCAGAGGATTGTTCCTGAATCACCCTTACTTTTCGACTGTCAAACCTTGTTAGTTCACCATACATAAGGAAAAGAGAACTTGCGTAGCATCGTCATTGCCGGAAACTGGAAAATGTATAAAACCCGTGCCCAGACGCGGGAATACTTGGCAGCATTTTTGCCGATGATCCAAAATCGTTCTACCGATCGCAATGTGGTGTTGTGCAGTCCCTATACCAGTCTTGAAACTTTGGCTGAGGGCCTAGAAGGTCAAAACGTTGGGGTAGGTGCTCAGAACCTTCACTGGGAGAAAGAAGGAGCTTTCACGGGAGAAATTTCAGCGCCCATGCTTCAGGAATTGAAGGTCACCCATGTCGTAATTGGCCATAGTGAGCGCCGAGAATATTTTGGGGAAACGAACCAGACCGTTTTAAAGCGCACCCAAGCGGCTTTAGCGGCTGGGTTGATTCCGATTGTTTGTGTCGGTGAATCTAAGGCCCAGCGTGATAATGACGAAACGGAAACCTTTATCTTTGAACAGTTAGATGAAGGACTGGATGGAGTGAATTTAGAGCAAGTCATTATTGCCTACGAGCCAATTTGGGCGATTGGCACAGGAGAAACCTGCGAGTCTGAGGAAGCTAACCGTGTAATTGGCCTGATCCGTCAAAGAATCAAGGGCCAGCAAGTGCCTATTCTCTATGGCGGTTCCGTAAAACCCACCAACATTGATGAGTTAATGGCCCAACCGGAAATTGATGGAGCTTTAGTGGGTGGTGCTAGTTTAGAAGCAGAAAGTTTTGCTCGGATTGTTAACTATTTAGATTAGAAAACCTATTGTCTTCGCTGCTAGAGAGGCGTCGGACATTTCCTGCTTTTACCCAGAGATAGCAGGATTTATGCAAAGCCCCCCTAAATCCCCCAACCTTGGCGGACTTTGAGAGCCGCAGGGTAGGTTGAGAGGCTGGGAGCATCTTTGCGTAAGTCCAAGCTAATTTTTATAGCCCTAAAGTTTATGTTGGTCTTCGTCGCCCCAAGCTTTTAGAATCTCAGTAGAGCGGAGATCATATTTACGCCTGGGAGTCCTATCCATTGAAAGACTGGGGCAAATTACTCATTCTGATAACGCTCCTATTGTCCTTGACGGCCTGTTCGAATTGGATCTCGAATGGGGAGAAGGTTGGAGCGACAACTCCTAACACGGAAGATCTGCCGTTGGTAGAAGTGGCGATTGCCCGAACCGGCTCTTTGGGAGGGGAACCGGAATATGTGGGTACGACCCTGCCGTTACAGGAAGCAACTATACGGGTCCAGGTGGCGGGACAACTGAAGAGTCTAGCCGTGGACGTCGGGGATCAAGTGAAGAAAGATCAACCCCTTGCCCGTGTGGATACCAACGTACTGAGGGCAGAAGTAGACCGAGCTCAAGGTGAGCTTGCGGCTCGGCAGGCTGATGTAACCCGTGCTCAAAATCAGAGCAGCAATGCCCAGAGTCATCTGGAAGAGATGCGCATAGACCGGCAAGAGGCCCAGGCAGAAGTTGATCGTATCCAGCAACTTGAAGAACAAGGGGCTGTTTCCTTTCAGGAAGCCGAACGAGCCCGGAGAATGCTGAAACAGGCTGAGCAAGCCTTTACATCAGCACAAAAACAGGTTCAAGTGGAGGCACGAGCGCTGACAGTAGCCGAAACTCGGGTTGCTACCCAGAAAACCCTGGTGGCACAAGAGCGGGAACGAATATCTGCCACGACCCTGGTAGCTCCTATTTCAGGCACCGTAATGGAGCGTGGGAGTGCATCCGGTAGCTTGCTCAGACCGGGAGATATGATTCTCAAATTAGGGGATTTTAGTAAGGTTAAAGTATTGGCTCAAGTTTCTGAGCTGACCCTTCCTAAAATCCGCGTTGGGCAAGTAGTTCAGCTAAATCTAGATGCTTTTCCGGCGGAGCAGTTTACAGGCACCATCCGTCGAATCTCACCCGCCACAGACCCTACAGCTCGTTTAGTGCCGGTAGAGGTGATGATGACTAATCCCGAAGGAAAAATTGGCAGTGGACTCTTAGCCAGGGTTCGCTTTAGCAAACCCAGTGAAAACGTGATTGTGCCTTTAGAAGTCGTTCAGGAAAAATCCGGAGCCTCGCCTACGGTCTTAGTCGTTACCGAATCGTCAACGGTTGTGGTGCGTCCTGTGACCTTGGGAGCACGGGCAGAAGGCCAGGTCGAAGTGTTATCCGGTCTACAACCAGGAGAATCCTTTATTGTGCGGAGTGGCCAGCCCCTTAAAGAAGGAGACCGGGTGCGCTTCACTATGCCAGGGGGCACAGAAGAACAAAAAGCTTCTTCCCAAAATCTGGATGAGGCTCCAAGGGTTCCCAACCGAAAAGGAGAGAGAGACTAAATGAGCAACATTTAACTCTTAACTCTGCGCAAGCGCTTCTAACTTCTCTTTTTGGTCTGCGGCAATACAAGCTTGAATGATCGGTTCAAGCACTCCTTCCACTACACTGCTCAGAGCAAAGTTTTCTCCCAAACGGTGTTCGGTCAGGCGGTTGTCTTTGTAATTATAGGTGCGGATTTTTTCAGAGCGGTCGCCAGAACCTACCTGCATTTTGCGGCGTGAGGAAACTTCATCCTGTTGGGCTCTCAACTGCATATCGTAGAGCTTGGCTCTCAGAATTTGCATGGCTCGTTCTTTGTTTTGCAATTGGGAACGTTCTTCGGTGCAATGAATATGCAAGCCTGAAGGTTTATGAACCAGGTGGACAGCAGTTTCTACTTTATTGACGTTTTGACCACCCGCGCCCCCTGAACGGGCGGTGGTGATCTCGATATCTTCCGGTCTAATGACCACCGCCACTTCTTCCACTTCCGGCATAACGGCGACTGTCGCCGTAGAAGTGTGGACGCGACCTTGAGATTCAGTCAGCGGAACCCGCTGGACTCGATGGACTCCCGCTTCGAATTTTAGCTTGGAGTAGACGTTATCACCTTGAATTTCCAGAATCGCTTCTCTAAATCCACCCATATCGGCGGTGGTTTCACTTAATAAGCGTACCTTCCAGCCCTGGCTATCGGCGTAGCGAGAATACATCCGCACCAAGTCACCCGCAAAAATGGCCGCCTCATCACCACCGGTTCCCGCGCGAATTTCTAGCATGATGTTTTTGTCATCGTTGGGGTCACGGGGCAACAAAAGAAGGGTGAGTCGCTTTTCTTGCTCTTCAATTTGCTCTTCCAAGGTTTTGACTTCGACCTCTGCCAATTCCCTAATCTCAGGATCATCTTCCCGCAGGAGCGTACGGGCTGTTTTTAGTTCTTCTTGCAGCTCTTGCCAATGGTGATAGACTTCCACCGTCACTTCTAATTCTGCGCGAGCCTTTGCAATGCGTTGGACTTCGCCAGAGTTGGTGACAATATCGGGGTCCGCTAGTTTTTGGGTCAAATCTTTGTAGGTCCGCTCAATCGTATTGAGCTTTTCGACCATCATCGGGGCGGGCATAGACGTAATTTCCTTTGCAGACGTTGCTTCTGGGGTCAGGCAGCACAAATGAGCTACCACGGTTTAGCCGGAATAGAAGCAGCAATGCTAGTGGAAAGGCTTACAGTACATGGGTTACGTCTTCAGAAATTTCTTCTAGTCTATCCTATGGCAGAGCAAGCAGGAGTTGCGTGCTCGAGCGATCGGGCGCATGGGGTTCAGACGGAAGAAAATTGCTGGAGGTCCAGACGCAGCCGCTTGGCTTCCCGTAGATAGGCATGATGGATTTGGTCTTGTTTTAAAGGACTGTTGACATGAAGTAAGACCCGGAGGCAGCGCGGTAAACTTTCAGGAATGCTCAGTTGGGCTACATCTAAGAGAGGGACATGATCCCAACCTTCCAAATATTCTCGTACAAAAGTCGATGGATAGGCGGCGTTGAGGTCGGAAGTTAAGGTAAACGTTGCACTAACAACGTTTTCAGGAACTAAGTTGTTCTCTTTAATTAAAACGTGGAATAGCTCTAACACGGCATCCCGTATGTAATCCGGGTCATTTCTCTCGACAGTGGTCGCTCCGCGGATTCCTCGTACTCGCCAGTCAGAAACCATACTTTTGATACTTCGCTTATAAACATCATCACTCGTTAGACTGATTGTATCTTGCCGATTCCCCAGATAATAGGCGCAGATTCTTCTTTAAAATCAGACGACGTACTCTTCAAAAAAACACAACATGGGCATGACTCCCCGAATTCTACTGGCCTTGGACATTGACGGTGTGGTGCGAGATGTTAGCCAATCCTACCGTCGGGCTTTGGCAGATACGGTAGAACATTTTACCCAGGGAGCCTTCCGGCCCAGCGCCACAGAAATAGACCAGCTCAAAGCTGAGGGCTGTTGGAATAATGATTGGGAAGGTAGCCAGGAGCTGGTCTATCGTTATTTTGAGAACCTGGGTCATCAGCGACAAGATTTTCCCCTAGATTTTGAACAGTTGGTCGAATACTTCCAAAGACGCTACCTGGGTACTCCTGAACAGTTAAATGGCTACATTCAGGATGAGCCTTTGCTGGTAGACCTAAGCTATTTTAAACAGCTAGACCAAGAAAAGATCTCCTGGGGATTTGTGAGTGGAGCTTCCCGCCGCTCAGCAGAGCATGTTTTAGCGCGCGTTGGCTTGCGGCAGGTTCCCTTAGTAGCCATGGGCGAGGCGGCTGAGAAACCGAACCCAGAAGGACTTTTACAGCTTGCCAATTCAGGTCATTCCCTAGAACGGGTATTTTATGCGGGGGATACGGTGGCCGATATCCATACGACCTTGAATGCTCAGGCCCAAGACCCTGGTCGCACCTACATTGCGATCGGAGTAATCCCTCCGCACCTGTGGGAAAGTGAGCGCGAATCTGATTACATCACTACGTTAAAAGCTGCAGGAGCCCATGTTGTGGTAAAAAGAATGACGGATATTACGGTAGAATTTTTACGGGAAATCTAGTTAGCGAATTCATGATTTGCGGGTATACTTTTTAAAAGATTAAAGCGTATTTGCCAATCGTTCGGTTTGTGAGGAGCCAGCGAGAAATGAAATGGAATAGACAACTCTGCAAGAAGGTAGTAGCTGCAGTGCTAGCTTTGGGGTTGATTACTGGGCCCGCCCAGGCATTTCAGGTGCGTGTCCTAGTAGAAGGTCCGCAGCCAGCGGTGAACATTGCTGTTTCTGCCCCTGCTGTATTGCAAATGGATAATGGGGGAACGCAGGATCTGCAACCCCAGGAATGGTACCGGATGGACCAGAATCAAATCGGTACGATTCAGGTTCCGGAAGGGGGTTACGTTTTGGCCGGAGACCGTTGGTATCCGGGGAGCGTCCGCTTAGAAACATTGCCCAATGGCGTTGCTGCCATCAACTACCTGGATTCAGAAGAATATCTCCGCGGTGTGGTTCCCCGCGAAATGCCTGCGAAATGGAACCAAAATGCCTTAATGGCACAAGCTATTGCCGCGCGCACCTATGCTTTGACCAGTTTCATCCGTCGCAAGTGGGGTCCTCAGTACGACTTAGTCGATACCGTTATGGACCAGGTCTATGGAGGCTTTGCACGGTACAACCCCAAAACAGGACAAAGTAGCACCCTGGTCGATCCACGCACAGATCAGGCTGTTGCCAGTACGAAAGGAGTGGTTCTGGACTACTCTATTGTCCAAGGAAACTACAGAGCCGATGGTATTAAAGGCTGGATGAGCTATGGCGACTATCGCTTGCCTATTCGCAAGGGTGCGATGATGAGCCAGAAAGTCTCTCAGCAGATGGCTGAAGCGGGCTGGGACTATACCCAAATTCTCCAGTACTGGTATGAAGCCTCTCTCTATCAACTCCCTGCGGACTATCAGTAAATTAGCGAAATAGTTGTAATCCCCTCTCAAGTGGAGTTACATTAGTTAACGTTCTAGCTTTCTGAAACGCTATGGAAATGATGTGGGTTAAGTGGGTTGTAATTGGAGTGGTCTCCATTTTTGTTACTATTTTCGCCTTCGGTTGGCTTTCAGGCGATCCTGCCCGTAACGAACTGAATAAGTAATCGACGATATTCGGCTTTGGGGTTCTTGCAGGAGTGCGGGAACCCTTATTGTGCTGATAATCTTATTCCTATGCCTTACACTCCACCCCCTGTCGTCCAGGCTCCTGCCCCTGAGGTGCGTTACCAGCCTGTTCAAGCGGATAACCTCCGTCAAGAAGCACAAACTGGTGCGGATGCTTTGCAACCTCAAGACCCGGAAGTCCCTGAGGGCGGTTCTGTTGTAAGCGATAAGGTCAAACTGGATGCAGATTTCCAGGATTATGACGAAGACAAGCAAGTCTTTACGGCCCGAGGCAATGTGCGGATGGAGTTTCAAGATAGTGTCCTCACGGCAGATGAACTGCAGGTGGACCTGAGGACACGGATCGCAGTAGCCTTAAGTACGTCCAATAAGAAGGTCAAGCTACAACGACCTGAACAGGTGGTAGAAGGCAGCCGCCTGGAATATAACTTTGCGAAGGAAGAGGGTGTGCTCTTCGACGCCAAGGGAATCGCTAATCTAAAGGAAGACAGCCCAGAAGCAAAGCAAGCCCGTGCCCAGGGGCAGCCCTCCATTTTTGATGCGGCTGCTTTAGGGGCTCCTACCACACAAAGAGGGGGGATTATCCGTTATACAGCGCGTCGGATTTATTTCACACCCAAGGGATGGCGGGGAGAAGATGTCCGTTTGACCAATGACCCCTTTGATCCGCCGGAACTGGAGATTAAAACTGCTAAGGCAGAGGTGATTAACGTTCCGAGTAAAAAGAAGAAAAAGCAACAAAAACTGGTTACTGATTCTGGCACTCTCACTTTTGACCAGTCTACAACTCTTCCACTCCCTCCCTTTAGATCTACAGTCAGCGATGAAGAAGAAGATACTCTGCCCTATACGCTGGGCTACGATGCCATTGATAAGGGGGGGGTTTTCTACCAATACAATTTTATTTCTGAGCCTAACAACAATACGACCCTGCGCATTTCCCCTCAATTCTTTTTGCAAAGGGCCCTTGGCTTGGGAGTGATTGGTAATGGATATTCTTTTAACAATGTTATCCAAGAGTCCCGGCCCCCTGAACAGGGGCGCATCCTGGAAAATTTGGGGGTTGAGGGAGAGCTCAATCTGCGCCATGCAGGTGGACAGCGGACTATGGTATTTGCTTCGCTCACCGGGCTTTCCTTCCAGGACTTAAGCCGTACAATCCGCGCCAGAGTAGAACATAAGATTCCTGTAGGGAGTGGCGGTGATACGCTGAGTTTCAACTATGCCTACCGGGAGCGTCTCTTCAACGGAGTCTTGGGGGCTCAGCAGGTAAGTCAAAATCTCGGGGTTAATTTCTACTCCGGTCCCAAGGCTTTGGGAGACACGGGAATTGGTTTTTCGTACCAAGGAGGCATCAATTATCTGCAAGCACCTTCTGACCTAGTGGGATTTACTGCTCCCGGTCCTTCTAACCAAAATGAAGCCAGCTTAGTCCGCTATCAGCTCGTAGCCAATTTTGGGAAGGTATTTACGCTTTATCGACCACCCCAGGATACGCCCGCAACTAGGGAATTTCTCCGCTTTACGCCCACTCCGATTACTCCTCATCTGAATTTGTTCACCAGTGTGCTCTTGAATGGTTCTCTATACAGCAGTGGAAATTCGCAAGGGGTGGTGCAAGGGCGGATTGGGATTGAGGCCATACTGGGTCGGTTCGCCAAGGATACCTTTGATTACACCTATTTCAACTTGGCCTATTTCAATGGAGTGCTCGGAGGGCAATCTCCCTTCTTCTTTGACCGGGTCCTTGGCGTCGAAGGTTTTTCTGTAGGTATGCTCCAACAAATTTATGGACCTTTCCGGGTAGGAGTGCAGCTGGAATTCAACCGGGTTCCGCAAGGAATATGTAATACCCCTGCCAGTATTGGTGAGTTCTGTGCATCCAATAGTTGGTATACCTTTCGCTATGACCGTCGTACCTATGGTATTTCTTTAAGCTACAATCCCGTCCAACAGGCCGGATTGCTGCAATTACGGTTAGATGACTTTAATTGGGGGACGGCAGGGAGTACAACGCTCAATGCTCCCCAGGTTCAGACGGGCGTGACAACAAGATAGAACAAGATCCAAAAATAGGCATAAAAAGTCAGACTAAAGCGGTACAGTCATAAAGATAGAAAATTCCGTGGAGACCCTATGCGGATTGCACCCCTAGAAGCAGACCAAGCTGATAAAAAGCTCCAGCGGGTCTATGAAAGTTTGGAAAAACAATACGGTACGGCCCTCAATCCTCTGAGAGTATTAGCGCATAAGCCTGCGATTATGGAAGCGGTGATGCGCCTCTATGGAGCCATTCACGCTCCGAATGAAGTTCTCTCCGAAGAACTCAAAGAGATGCTGAGTGTGCGTATTGCCCAAATCAACGGTTGCCGCAATTATTGTGTGCCTTATCACAGCCATATGCTGCGTCATCTCGGTACGCCAGAAGACAAGATTCAAGCAATTGCCCAAGGGAGCGTAAGCCCTCATTTTTCTGAACTTGAGCGTCTCTGCTTAGAATATGCTGAACGCATCACTGTGCCAACCACCAGTGTTAGCGAAGAGTTCTTTGGCAAACTGAAAGCTCATTTTAGTCAAGAAGATATTGTTGAGTTAACTGCTTTTATCGGCATGTTAAATTTCTGGACTAAAATCATTGATGCGATGGAAGTCCCCCTCGATGATATTTATAAGGCTCCTCAAGGAGATTGAACCCACTACGCATGAACCTTCAGTCTAAAGCCCTTGCCCATCTTTACCCAGTCTTTACCTGATGGAACTAGACTAATCTCTCTGTGAGTCCAAACTAAGGGTGAGGTTCATGCGTGGCTTTGCATACTGGCGCTCTTCAAGTACTGGAAGAAATCTATCAGGAGCGTAATCTCCTACACTACGCTGCAAAACAGAAGATCCCCCTCCAGGAGGATGATGTCTGGATTGTCTATCGTGGAGTTGTCCAGATACAGGCTTTGCATTACTCAGGGGATGAATCGATTTTAGGAATGCTTGGGCCGATGATGCCCTTCAGTAGAGCCTTCACCGACCTAGATTCCTATGATGTCCAAGCCCTGACAAAGGTAGACCTGTTGCGCTTGCGTTGGCGAGATATCCAGAAATCTCCTGCTTTAGCGATGGAGATTAATCAGTTGTTGACTCGTCGCCTGCAGCAAACAGAGATTTTATTGTCACTTCTGAACAAAAATCAGATTGAGGAACGCTTGTTGAGGTTTTTAGCTTTCCTCGCGGGCGAGTTTGGGAAGGAAAGCCCAGAAGGGATTTGTATAGATATTCGCCTCACCCATCAACAAATCGCCAATATGGTAGGGACTACACGGGTAACGGTCACTAAGCTTCTGGGAACACTCAAAAAAGCCTCCTTGCTACGCAAGGGAAACTCTAAGTATTTATGTGTGCATCGGGATGTACTTACTCTTTACCAAGAATGTAAAGCCCGCAGTTGAGGTGTTTTTTTTAACTGATGGGCCCGCATACGCGTCAATACATCATCCAAAATAGTCACAGCCTCTGGCAGATAAGGGCCCTTATTTAACATGACGCACTCAGCCCGTTCAGCCATAGCCGCATCCGTCATTTCAGCTCGGGAGGGCGTTCCCTTCGCCACAAGGTTTTCTAGTACCTGAGTGGCCCAAATAACAGGGACATGGGCAGCCTCACAAAGCCAGAGGATCTCTTCCTGCATTTCGGCAAGACGCTGGTAGCCAATCTCTACGGCTAAGTCCCCACGGGCAATCATCACGCCAAAGGGTTGTTGGCCCGCAGCATGGACAATCAGCTCTGGTAGATTGCTGACTGCTTTTGGCGTTTCAATCTTAGCGATCATGGCAAGTGGATGGGAACGAGCCCCCCTGCGCGACTGTAAGGCCTGCTGTAACAGCTCAATATCGCCCGCTTCTTGCACAAAAGAGTAGCCTACAATATCGGCATGTTTGACAATAAAGTCCAGATCCTGATGGTCTTTTTCTGTGAGGGGATGAAGGCGGAGGACAGTATCTGGAAAATTAAGCCCCTTATCTGAGCGAAGTTTTTCTCCCTTGGACCGAGCCTGGGTGATACGCAGAAGGACTCCTTCTTCAGTACAAGATTCTACGCGGGCACCGATCCGACCATCATCGATCCAGACGGATGCCCCAACCTGCAATTGATCCAGGATTTCTGGAAGGATGCAATGGGCTTGGAAATATGCAGGTTCAGCGCTGGAAGCCGGACAAGGGGTAAGTAAAAGCCGATCTCCCTGGAAAAGACGCCATTCGGGCTCCCCCTTATCCGTCGGTGCAATTATGGAACCAAGGCGCGCTTTAGGCCCACCCAAATCCATCAAGATCTTGCAGGAGCGTCCTGTTTCCCTTTCTGCCTGACGCAGATTCGCAATCATCGCTTCCCAATCTTCAGCGGTGTCGTGAGCACAGTTAATGCGAATACAGTCTATTCCTCGCTCAACCAGATCCCGCATAAATAAGTAATCACTGGCAGCTATGGTTGGCAGCGTGACCATAATTCTGACGTGACGCGGGGTAATGGCTGGACCAAAAACATCCTCGGTGTTTTGCTGGAGCAGACTCTCACCTTCAAGAAATGCCTTTACGGATGGACGGTTCGATAAAGAAGCAGCATTAACCTGGCAGATCCCTTCTAAGGTTGCAATGACGGCATCTATATTAGCCATGACACGCGCTTCAAGACGCCCCAAAGAAGACAATCCCCAGGGTATGAGGGCAGCTTGCAGAGGACGCAAGTCGTGCCGTCTGAGCGCCACATAGTAAGCAAGATTAAGACCACTAGGGAGAAACGCCTGCCGCTGAATGTGCGGTCGCCATTGGTCAAAGATTTCTTGACCTTCTTGGACCACAAGCTGACGGAGCTGTTTCAGTTTATCCAGTAAGGCCTGAGGGTTGGATGCATCTAAGGCGGAACAGTCAAAAATATCATGCTTCCTAGTTGAAAGCGACATAAAGAAACCTCTAACATGCAGGGTATTGAAAGCTAGACAAGGTGCATAGTGCGTGCTTTTCCGTTAGGACTTTAGGGATTGGGTAGAAGGTTCTAGAATCATTTGATGCAGACGATGGCGGAAAGCGGGATCCAGATACTGATGACGCAAGGTCCCCCAATTCATCATCGCTTTGTCCAGCGTTTCTTGTATAAACTTTTGCAGTTCTGGCAACTCTGATTTTTTGGGTAACTCATCCGATAGCAATTTTCTTAAGACATGGGTATCTTGTACTTTACCTAGACTGTCTTGCAGCTCTTTTACTTCATCAATCCAGTTTTGAAAGGCTTGGTCATAAAAATCAGTAAAAAACTCTGCTTGATATCGGACAGCCTTACAGAGCTTGCGTAGGTCGTGGAGGACGAGACTACTCGCCTTTGGTCTATCTTCGGCGGAGATCTGCCAACCAGGATGGAGCATGAAAGCGGACAACAGGGGGTTGAGCAGGTCAGGGAGGACGACCAGGAGCGGGAGATCCGCCAGCGATGTGTACTTTGGTTTCTTCAGCCAGTCTTCATAAGCAGCTTTCAACTTTTCGTAGAAAGGCTGAGCCAAAATCTTTTCAACCTCTTTACAGGCTTGAGACCGCTGCTGATCCAGCGTATTCAGCGCTATGTTCAGCAAGGCGTTCTCAGAGATTGATAATCGGGGACAGTAATCTGTACGTATTGCGTGCGTCTGCACATCCAGATCCCGCAATTTGCCCAGCGCTTTCGCCAAGGTCCGAACCCGGTTTTTTCGAGCAGCCTTGGGAAGTTTAACGGCACACCCAAATACCTCCAGGGCTGTGGATAATCGTCGGGCACCCACCCGCATCTGATGCAAATATTCAGGATCCTGGTCTGCTAAAACCCCTTGCTCCTGCTGCACCATGTGTTGATATTGCTGAGCGATGACGCTGTAGGCATAGCCGCCCAAATCAGATGCTGACGTAAGGGCTGGCTCAGGAGTCGGCGCTTGTTCCAGTTTCGATTTTTTAGGCCGTGGTGGGGTCGTGGTCTTAGCCATAAGGTTTGGACCTACCGTGAACGGAGATCATATCGACCTCAAGAGTTTTATATTTCTAGCGTTTCCTCTTATATCTCCGAGCTTAGTCTATTCAATCCAGTTCCTCGATAAATAAAGGGATAGTGTTAAGATCCCTTCAGTTATAACCATACTTCTTAACAAACCAGGTCTTCATTAATTGGGTGAGTACACAGTAGCTCAACAGAATCAACGCCAGCCAGGGGAAATAACTCATCGGTAATTGTACAAACCCTAAACTTGAGCCAATAGGAGAGAAGGGAAGATAGATGCCTATGGCCATAATAGTCAGTGCTACAAGCAGCATGGGTAAGGATGGCCAGCTTTGAATGAAGGGTATTTTTGCTGTGCGAATAATATGGACGATTAGCGTTTGAGTCAGTAAGCTTTCCAC
>JBAUTB010000104.1:0-2884 GCA_049582005.1 Gloeobacterales cyanobacterium
CCCTATGTGCGGCTGGACTGACGACTTCATTCTTCGATCGCGATTCCAGAATCTTATTAGAACAGCGGAGCCTGACGTTAAAACGCACCTATGATGCCGTTCATAATGGCCCATTGCAGACGCTTGCAGCGATTTTGAGAAGTCTGGATGACACTTATTTAGCCACGCCATTGCGATCGCAGTTGGAAGCGCTGAATCAGGAGTTGCGATCGGTTTACGATCTGATGAAACAGGAATTATTGTCTGGGGAAAATCGTTATATTCAAACTCCACTACCCGAACTGCTGTATCAAATCTATGAAGAGACCTTACAACGAGATCTGCCAGGATTTATTTCGATTAAGGTTTATATTCCCCCCAATTTTGACTCTCTTAAAGATTGCACGCTTACGCTAGATCAGAAGCAAGGATTGTGTATTTTTCTTCAAGAAGCGCTTTGTAATGTGTGCAAACATGCGATCGCCGCAACTCGGCTAGATGTAATATGTACTCGCCAACAAGATGAATGGAGCCTACAAATTCTTGATAACGGCAGCAATGGGCTTAGATCTGACGATTTTCGCGGTGGAAGAGGCACAGACCAAGCGAGAGAACTGGCGCGATCTTTGGGGGGTAAGTTCGATCGCCGATCTCACTCGCCTCAAGGAGTCGTTTGCGAGCTGACTTGGCGAAACTCTAAATCAATTCGTTCAAGCTTGGTTAACTTTTTATTAAAGCGATTTAAATAAACTTTGCTCTATATCCCTAATTACCATGAATAATTTAACGATTAAAGCTTGCAAAAAGCAGACGGTAACTAGTACTTCAAGGCGTAAGTCTATCAACCATCTAAGCAGTCAAGGGCTTGCCCTTATAAGTCCACTTAAAAGGCTTTGCCATCGTGCGGTTAAAGTATTCGATAAACTCCAGGATGCGGGTTTTGAGGTGTGCCTTACTGTTGAAGCTTGAGCGCCGTAATAGCTTACGCACCAAGATGCTAAACCAAATCTCGATTTGATTGAGCCAAGAGCAATGTTTGGGAGTGAAATGTAAGACCAGACGGTGAGCGGTGTCTCTCAAGAAAGCAGCGCGCGTCGCCATCGATTTGAGAATGCCAGATTTACCCTTTTCTCCCAACTCAGGAGGCTG
The DNA here is from genome assembly GCA_049582005.1 of Gloeobacterales cyanobacterium. Taxonomy (GTDB): domain Bacteria; phylum Cyanobacteriota; class Cyanobacteriia; order Gloeobacterales; family PMM-0068; genus Sivonenia. The sequence goes on from JBAUTB010000104.1 coordinate 1,129, forward strand.
CGGTTCAAGTTCAGCGACGATACGGACGAGCGCTTCGGATTGATGGGTATTGAGACAGTCCATCACGATGTGCGTCTTCGGCGCGTCTGGATACTGGGCGAGCAGTGCCCTGATATGGGTGTCCAAATCTTCTTCAGTACGGCTGTCCCCTACGTCAGCCTGTGTAATGTGACCACTGGCCACGTTAAACGAAGCAATCAGCGCCTGAGTGCCATGACGGAGGTACTCGAACTCAACTTTTACACAACGTCCTGGTTTCATTGGAATATCTGGCATCCGACGCTCCAAGGCTTGAATGCCCGTCATCTCGTCTAAACTGAAGGTCATCTCTCCTCGTTCGGCTCTCTCCATCGCTAATTCATAGACCTGGCAGATTTCTTCGACCTTGGCTTTGAACGCTGGGTCGGGGGGGGATGTAACCAGTAGCCACGCTGATGAGGTTTTAGGTCAGCTTCTGCGAGAAGTCTTCCTACATGCCGTGGACTAATGCTCAGGGCGATCTTTTGCTCAATCAGCTCATCGGCGAGTTCTCGAGGCGTCCAATGACTGATGGGGCGACCATGCTTCTCTGGTGGGTCGCACGCTAGGGCATACAGATGGGTAAGTTGCTCAATCGTGAAGGTTGCTGGCTTACCAGAGCGGGCTGCATCTTCTAGGCGCTTCTCTACTGAGACCTCACAATCGCGAAGTGCTAGCCAGCGGGTTCGCCATAGCCGACTGGTGTCTTTGGTGATTCCCAGAGCGCGTGAAATTGCTCCATGCCCTTCACCCGCTGCCGCTCGCAGAATGATTTTGGCCCTCATCGCGATTTGCTGGGATGTACTCGAACGTCTCAATAGTTTCTCTAACTCCGCTTTCTCAGACTCACTCAGATTGAGCGGCGCTGCTGCCAGTTGGGGCATCGCTTTGAAGCCTCTAAATCTTGTACCTCTCAATAGTAGACTTACTTTAGCCAGGCTGTACTAGGCTCTTAAGTTCAAGGGTGTGAGGAACGAAAGATGAGTCAGTCTAGACGGTGGGTCTGGAGCCTTGCTGCTGGGGCGATCGCACTGAGGGCATTTTGCGGTCAACCCGCCCAGGCCGTGGCCTTTAGTCAAACAGAGGTGAACCAAAGCAAGTTTGTGGCGATCGCCGTCCCGCGTGTGTCGGGCTACTACACCTTGCTGATCTTGGAGCAGCGCTCCAATAAGAAGCAGTGTTGGCGAGAAAGCGGCTCTAGTCCAACTCGCGTTGAACCGCTGCTACTAAACTTTAACTTCACGGGGATTTGCGGACGGAGTACGGACAGCAATGGATACTCTATCCGCGCTGCGGGCCAAGATTTAGGGATGAGCTATCAGCTCAGCCTCCAAAAACAAAAAAACGATGTGCTGCTACTGGGAATTCCGGCTCGATCGGGTAAAGGTAAAGTCATTGAACTGGGCCGCACCAATGGCGTTCGCTCCGGTTTTCTGAAAATCGAGCTGAAGTCTGGCTGGCGATTCACCAAACGCACCTATGGCAGCAAAACGCTCGGTCATGTTTACTTCAGTCGAGATACAGCGCCCACCTATCAAGTGGTGGCTCGTCCAGAGCGGAAAACGTCAGCCAAACAGGCGGTCTCCAATCCAGCTTCGCCTTCCGCCTCTGCGGCCAAGGTTTCTAAACCGTCAGAGCCGACAATCGCAGCCAAAAAGGTGGTCTATCCGTCAGCTTCGCCTTCTGCCTCTCCCTCCAGCGTTTCCGGACAATATTCCTATTTGGTGATGGTGATTGC
>JBAUTB010000105.1:0-18922 GCA_049582005.1 Gloeobacterales cyanobacterium
GGGTAAACTAGTGAATAGACTATAGGAACTCTACTGATTCAGGAATAAACGCAAAGCTGAGTAGTATCTTCTGATACTGATTACCCCAAGGTGCACATACAGCTTGGCGACAATTCCTTAAAATTATGCAATAAAAATCAGCCATCGAAAATTGTCAAATGAATTTTTGATAAAAATATCCAAATGGGTACTGATAAACCATTTAGAGGTGACAAAACTGTCTCTATTTGGAGATGGCATCTAAATTCCGGAGCTGCTAGGGTAGCATGTTACTAGGTGGCTAATTATAAGGTGCATAAGGTAAACGGCTTGAACTGAGGCTTCTTTCATCGGTTGGTGGGGAAAAACGATATATGGAACAATGGCGAGATCAACCTTTAGTTTTTGAAGATGCTGTCGAAACTCTTCATGTAATGGGAACTTCGATAAAGCGGATATCAAAAAGCAAACCAAAAGTAGACCGTCAAATTATTTTCTTCCAAGTACGCCTGCAATGGTTTGCTTTCCTGGCTGAGGTCGTACAGGAAATAGTTCCTATGAGTAGGGTTTATGAAGACCAGTTATTTGCCAGCATGCAACCCATTATGTACAAAGGGAAAGAACTGATTCTAGTGGATGCACGACAGCAAATTTTCCAAGATGAAACCAGTGGAGAAGTACCCGTACATGGTCACTATCTCCTTATTTTAAAAAACTCTTTGGGCAGCTTTTGGGGATTTCTCGTCGATTCTCCATACAAATTTGAATGGGTTAATGATTCTGCTTTTGCGCCTGTGACGCTGACGCATCCTTCTATGAAATACATTCACCGTGTCAGTTGGTTCTCTATCAAAACTCAGGATAAGTTAAACATTTTCCTATTGGATTGTGATAAATTGACGCAAAATATTGTCCGATAAACGAACTCAATTAGAGGCTGGATAGCGTTCCAAAGTCTGTCTTAAAAAATGCCCCGTATGCGATTCAGGGTGATTTGCTACCTGTTCAGGAGTACCTATCGCCATAATCTGTCCTCCTCGACGTCCTCCCTCAGGTCCCAGGTCAATGATCCAGTCTGACGTACGGATAATATCCAAATTATGCTCAATCACTACAATTGAATTTCCTGCATCTACCAGTTGATGGAGGACGTTCAGCAGTTTGTGGACATCGTAGAAAGAAAGACCGGTGGAGGGTTCATCCAAAAGATAAAGCGTTTTTCCTGTAGAGCGACGGGATAACTCAGTCGCTAATTTAACTCTTTGGGCTTCTCCTCCTGATAAGGTAGGCGCTGGTTGGCCCACCCGAATATAATCCAAACCGACATCATGGAGCGTCTTCAGCTTGGTGGCTACTTTCGGAATACTTTCGAAGAATACTAAAGCTTCTTCTACGGTCATTTCCAAGATATCTGCAATCGATTTGCCCTTGAATTTAATCTGTAAGGTTTCCCGGTTATAGCGTTTACCTTTGCAGACTTCACATGGGACATAGACATCAGGAAGGAAATTCATCTCGATGACATTCACTCCTTCCCCTCGGCAAGCTTCACACCGTCCGCCTTTGACATTAAAAGAAAATCGGCCCTTTTGATAGCCTCTTGCTTTCGCCTCTACGGTCAGTGCAAAAATGTCACGAATCCCGTCAAAAAAGCCTGTATAGGTAGCAGGATTAGAACGAGGAGTACGACCGATGGGAGATTGGTCAATAACAATCACTTTGTCCAAGTTTCGGATACCTTTTACACTCTCAATACCATGAGGCTTGGGGACATTTGCTTTAGTTACCGTATGTTGGAGATAGGGGTAAAGCAATTCATTGATGAGGGTGGATTTCCCAGAACCAGAGACTCCTGTGATACAGACCAACTTGCCTAGGGGAATATCTACATCTACATGCTGTAAATTATTGAGATGAGCATCTTTAATTTCCAACTTAAGTCCATTGCCGGGACGACGTTTAGCAGGAGTTTCAATCCTTTTGCGGCCTGATAGATATTCCCCGGTGATGGATTTTTTGCACTGGATGATGTCATTCAAACTCCCTTTAGCAACAATTTCGCCTCCATGCACTCCAGCCCCAGGCCCGATATCGACGATGTAATCAGCTGCGCGCATGGTGTCTTCATCATGCTCTACAACGATTAGGGTATTGTCTAAATCTCGGAGTTTGAATAGAGTCTTCAAGAGCCGTTCATTGTCTCGCTGATGGAGACCAATACTAGGTTCATCCAGAACATAGAGTACACCCGTCAATCCTGAGCCTATTTGTGTTGCTAAGCGAATGCGTTGTGCTTCACCTCCTGAGAGGGTCATCGCCGGACGGTCTAAGCTTAGATAATCCAGTCCTACATCTAATAAAAACTGTAGACGGGCTCCAATTTCTTTCAGTACTTGCTCAGCAATTTTGGCCTGTCTTTCAGATAGTTGCACATTGCGCACATGCTCTAAGCATTGGTCAATTGATACACTCGTAAAATCCAGAATATTATGCTGCCCTAACTTCACAGAAAGAACTTCTGGCTTTAGTCTAGTTCCCTTACAGGTTTTACAAGGCTGACTAATAATATATTGTTCTAATTTCTGTTTAAATTGCTCTGAGTTGGATTCATGATAGCGCCGCTTGAGATTGGGAATAACGCCTTCAAAGCGTGTGGTATATCCTCGTTTGTTCTCATACCAGGATTCTGCATCTACATAAATTTCCGTGTCATCCCCATGCAGAATGGAATGTTTTTGGCTATCGGTCAGTTTTTCCCAAATCGTATTGATGTTAAAGCCCGCCTGTTTACCAAGACTGACTAAAAGGTCTACGTAATAGGCATTTCCGGTCTCTGCCCAAGGAGCAATGGCAGCATACACAGGTAGGGCGGGGTTCGGGATAATCAGATGGGGAGAAAATTCCTGTTCGGTCCCCAGGCCATGACAGGTGGGACAAGCGCCATAGGGAGAGTTGAAGGAAAATAGGCGAGGCGAAAGCTCATCCATGACGGAACCATGGACTGCACAGGCATAGTTGGCGGAAAAAAGGAGTTCCGTGGCCTTTTCGGGGGCTTCGCCGATTCCGTATTGTCCTGACTGTTCGGCTACCTTGCGGAGCACTGCTCCTTCTTCTTCACTACGGGGCATCAATTCCAGCAGGACAGTGCCTTCACCCCGCTGCAAGGCCGTTCCTAGAGAATCGGCTAGCCGTTCTTCAATACCTTCTTTGCGCACCAGACGGTCAATGACTATTTCGATGCTATGACTTTGGGTTTTATTCAGCTTAATCTGCTCATTACTCAGGTCTTTGACTTCCCCATTCACGCGGACCCGAACAAAACCTTCGGCGCTCAGACCAGACAAGAGTTTGGCATGGGTCCCTTTTTTACCCCGGACGATGGGGGCTAAGAGCTGAAACCTGGTTCCCTCTGGTAGCGCCATGGTTTGGTCTACGATTTGCTCGACAGTCTGCGGTTCAATCGGACGACTGCAATGAGGGCAGTAAGGTTTTCCAGCACGGCCAAACAACAGGCGCAGGTAGTCATAAATCTCGGTAACGGTGCCTACCGTAGAGCGGGGGTTATGGGAAGTGGATTTTTGGTCGATGGAAATGGCGGGGCTAAGGCCATCGATATGGTCTACGTCGGGTTTGTCCAATTGGCCGAGGAATTGGCGAGCGTAGGCGGAGAGGGATTCCACATAGCGCCTTTGTCCTTCCGCAAAAATCGTATCGAAGGCAAGAGAAGATTTGCCTGATCCAGAAACCCCTGTAAAGACCACCAGTTGGTTGCGGGGGATTTCCAGGAAAATATTTTTCAAGTTGTGCTGCCGCGCACCCTGGATGTAAATTGTGTCCCGCTCTGCCATGAATTTTTCTCTGACCAAGCTTCCATAGTAAGTTAAGAGATGTGTAGTGGATGATAAGGCATTTTCTAGGTCAGTAAGAGTGGAGTATTCTGACTTCGCCTGTGATGCTGCTTAACCATGCCAAACCCGAATGAACCTATGGCTGATATTGATGCGGATGCCCTGTTGCAGACCCTAAGACGTAAAGAGGGAACCTGGGTAAGTTGGGGCACTTCTTGTGAACAGCTCCAAAAAGCTGGGCACACGGCACAAGCTATTTTTGAAGCCACCGGATTTGAGCCGATCCTACAGAATCAACTGATGGTTGGAGCCCAAGTCTATGCCACTTTGGTGCAGAAGGGCGCTACCCAAGCGGTTATTGAATACTTTAGTAGCAGAGGCAGCGAGATTCTCTATGAACTGCGCGTTCTTGGTCAGGAAGAGCGGGTGAGTACCAGCGAATTGGTCCACGCTAAAAAATCAGATGTGATTGAAGTACGGGAAATCGTCAAAGCGATCAAAGACTTTTCTCGTTTAGGGGTGGTCCCTGAAGGGTTCTCTACCGATCCGGGCGATATCGTAGCCTATCAAGCCTGGAAATCGGCCCGTCAAGAGAAGAAGTTAGAAGACCGGGCCCGTTATATTGCCCGTGGTTTGTCTTACGCACACAGCGAATCCGCCCGCAAGAAGTTGGAAGGACTGCTGACCGATTTTGCGGTGGTGACCGTCCGCAAAGCTCCTCGTTTACCGATCTATCGCCTGGATTCGGAAGAAGAATTACCTTGTTTGTTGCCTGTGGTCGGACAGTATCCAGTGACAAAAGCGGCTTTACGGGCGGCTCCCTTACTGGAAGAGGAAGGTCCTTTTCAAATAGTCACCCCTAAAACCCTCCTGTCCTGGGTGGCGATACCGGGCTGGCAGGTGGTCCGCCTATCGGAAGACCCTGTTGCGATTGTAGCGACTACGGCTGTCTTTCCTGAAGATGCTCCCGGTACTACGTCTGAACCTGTGGAACCTGTGTTACTTGTGGTCGACCGCGCCCAACGGGAATGGGATGCCGATAGTTATTTCTTGGTAGAGCAGGAAGGGCAAGCACAGCTGCAATGGCTGTCTGAAGATGCCAAGGCAGAACTCTTGGGTCGTTTAGTCTTGATCCTGCGCCCCAAACGTTTCTTTGATGAAGCGGCTTCTAGAGATCTATGGCAGATTGATGAGTAGTTTTCCGATTGTGGAAGATGCAGCGAGGCTAACGGTAATATAAGTTTGGGAGTCTTGGATATGGCAAATCCTCCAAGTTTTTAGGTGTGATGAAGGTCAGAAAACTAATCAAGCTTTTGGAGGAAGATGGATGGTATCAGGTGCGCATGCGTGGTAGCCATAGACAGTTCCACCACTCAAGTAAACCTGGAACCGTTACGGTGTCAGGGCAACCAAATATTGATGTTCCTCCTGGAACATTAAATAGCGTTCTCAAGCAAGCTGGGTTGAAATGAGATGAGTCAAAAACTTCAGTACATGGTTGTTATCGAAAGAGGTGCGAAAAGTTACGGTGCCTACGTTCCAGACTTGCCTGGTTGCGTAGCAGTTAGTGAGACGCGAGAAGAAGCTCTGGAACTGATTAGAGAGGCGATTGAGTTTCATCTTGAAGGGTTGCGTGAGCAGGGAGAATCGATTCCCGAACCCTGCTCTTCAGGAGAATTTGTAGAAGTAACAGCAGCCTGAAACTATCCTGCACCAGAATGCATGGGCAAAATATCAGCTATATCTGAGAAGCTATCTGTCGTTGGTTATCTTAATTATTAAACGGCTATCAGAAGTTTTTAGCAATTAAAATGCGGTATAGTTCCACGCTACTCTAGATGTCAGTAATACTTCCTAGCGCCCACCCACAACTACATTGGCAATGCGGACATGAGGACCACCCACGGCTACGGGTAAAGGCGACTGTCCTCCCTTCCCACAGCCTCCATTGAGCCATAACTGGTCAGAGCCAATTGCTTCGATATCTTTGAGACTTTGGAATACATTTCCAGTCAGATTCACAGCGCTCACGGGTTCAGCGATTTTGCCCTTGCGGATCATGTAGCCTTCCGCGGCGGCGAAGGTGAACATCTCCCCATTCGTCTGGCCGCCTAGCATGCGCACAGCGTAAATTCCTTCTTCTATATCCCGGATCATGTCTTCAAAAGATTGATCTCCAGCGAGGATGCCTGTATTCGTCATCCGAACCATGGGAGGATAGGTGGCTCCCATAGCGCGGGCATTGCCCGTGGGTTTTTCATGTAACTTGCCTGCTGTTTCTCGATTGTGGAGGCGTTGAGTGAGAATACCATCTTTAATCAAGTACTTGCATTGAGCCGGAACGCCTTCATCGTCATAGACCAAACTACCCGGTAGGTTAGGGATCGTGGCATCATCGACCACGGTCAAGCCGGAATAGGCAATCGGTTCACCGAGGACGAGCAGTTCTTGCATTCGGGGATTTTCATAGACGAAATCGGCTTCGGAAAGATGGCCAAAAGCTTCGTGCATGAATACTCCAGCCAAATAAGGGTCCAGCACTACCGTGTACTGTCCACCCTTGACGGGTTTAGCTTCTAGTTGCCCTAAAGCACGTTTTGCCGCTGCATGCACTTGCTCTTCCAATCCTTCTAATACATTGAAATCGGTGCGGGAATGAACCGATTCAAACCCTTGGCGGACTGTGGCTCCCTCTCGTGCGACTACCCCAAAGCGTCCAGACACATCTAGCCGCTCTTGTTCCAGAGCCGTCCCCACAGAATTGACGAAATAGGTTGTGCGGAAACGGTCAGAAATTCCGACCATGGTGGTTTGGATGCGGGGGTCTAGCTGGAGCAGCAAATCATTGTATTTTTGGGCTAAGGCTCGTTTTTCAACCAGGGAAACTCCTCTAGGATCCCTTCCTAAAGCTACCCGCACCGTATCTTCCACCGAATCTACAGCAGCCAAATGCGTTTGTTCATGACCCACCAGTTTTGCTTGCGCAATCGCTTCCATCACTCGGTTTTCTAATCCTTCTAGATTATTGAAGGTGACAAAACTCCAGCCCCCTTTATGACAGGCCCGCACGCCTCCAGCCAAAGAGAAATTTCTATCTACAGCATCCAACAGTGAACCCCGAAATCCCAGGCTTGTAGACTCGCTCTTCTCAAGTCGGATTTCTAGATAATCCACTTGGTCACGGTAGGGTTTGAGTGCATCAAGGAGCCGCTGTTTCATTACTGTTGCCTAGCTATTACCGGGTCTTTTCATCATACTCGGGGCCTAGGGGGGTTCTTGAGATTTCTTTCTATCTGTCTAGGTTGGTGGCTAACTCTTTGAGCCACGTAATGAATTCCTGAATCTCCTGCTCAAATTGCTGCCAGACGGCGGGATAGGTTTGAATTAATCGTGCGACCCGCTCAGCATCTAGATCAAACGCATAAACATTTCTCACCACATGCCGAAACCCCAAATATTCATCTAAGCGCTGGGCAGTTCCGGCTGAGATAACAGGTGGCGTTCCTGTTGGGCGACAGTCATTCGTTGGAGTAACAGCTCTAATTCTAATTCTGTGGCGATTACAAGCAATTCCCCAGCATTATTCTCTCGCATATAAAACTTCTCCAGTTTCTAGAACCCGAGATTGAAAATAAGGCTCCAGATCTTGCCAGAGTTTCAAATCCACCCAGCGGGAAGAGAGTCGATTCACCTGTGCCAGGATTTCAAAATAGTTTGTTGCTGAAAGTCCTTCTACGGCTAAGTCAATATCAGATTCGGCAACAAAGCGATTCCGGGTTAGCGAACCAAACAAAATAACCCGCTGTACGTTGTACTGCTGAACCAGGAAGTCTACTATCAGCTTTGCTTCTTGTCTAGCTTGGTCTGCCAGTTTCTTGTGATATTGATTTTCTCGAATCTGGCGATTGCGCCAGTAGTCGATGTATTTTTTCTCCACCACCCCAGCCTACATCGTTAAAATACTCTTCTGAAGTGTACTGGAATCCAGCCAGCGATCGACCACTTCAACCGATGCCCTACCCAGCAATTCTTATGATGGAACATTCATACCCAAATCAGAGTTGACAAAGCGTTTTATGACTGAATCGATGAACGAACGATTGAATGCGGGTTCCAGCCAGTTGAATTGCTCAGCAAGGATCCCGGAATGAGAACTCTTCTCATAATGAGAATTGTTGCTGTTTATCACCATAACCTTGAACATCCACTCCTTAATAAACTATTATTTTTTCTGTCAGGTACTGGTGCATTTCAAATTTGAAAGGGCGAATCTAAAACCTTTATCGCGCAAAGCTTGCTCTGACTATCCTTCTTCTCACCCAAAATTACAGAAGCACCTGCTCATTCTTTGAGCCGTCGCTTTACGTGCCCTGACTATCTTTCTTCTCAACCCAAAATTACAGAAGCACCTGCTCATTCTTTGAGCCGTCGCTTTACGTGCCCTGACTATCTTTCTTCTCACCCAACCAGTGCCGCCGTCGGCGCAAGCTTTGTGTTGTCAAATACTTTTGGGCCTAGTGCTTCGCCACCGGCCGGAGCCAGGGTCTGTGATTGGGGATCAGCACTGAGCTGACAAGCCGGTTTTCTGCAATACCGCCATTCATTTACCTGAAAAGGAATTGCCTATCATGAGTAACAAAAGTTTTCGGTTTTTCACCCGCAGACAGTTTTTGCAAACCTCTGCCACCATCGGCATCGGGGTGTCCTTGCCGATAATCTGGGAGCAACGCAAGGTTGCTGCCCAGCTGGCTCCAACCGCTTCCCTATTCAGTAGTCAAGTTCTGGACCCGATTACAATTCCCAAATTTGTCGATCCATTGCCCGTTCCTGGAGCTAACTGGCCCGTGTTCGGGGCAGGTACTCAGGACATCAAGCTAGTGGAGCAAAGTGTTCAGATCTTGCCATCGACCTTGGGGTTGTCCACAACGGTTTGGTGTTACCGGGGAAATGATAACTACAATAGCACCTACCTTGGTCCCACTATGGTTGCCCAGAGCAATGTCCCGAACAATGTTACCTATAACTACAAGGGGATAACTGCAACTACACACCTCCTGAAAAACGGCGCAAACACCGCCAGTGTGGTTGACAAGCACGTCCACGGCACGGAAATGAGCGAGCCGGAAGTGCGCTTTATCGCCCACCTACACGGCGCGAAAGGGGTTGGCCCTGGCTCCGATGGATACGCCGAGTCGTGGGTTACACCAAGCGGCACCCAAAACACCCTGTCTCCTGCTCCTCCTGGCCCTAGCGTTGTTCCGCCTCAGGGGGCGCCAGGTTCTGGCTCTCATCAGCACACCTACCCCAACGCGCAGACCGCCTCATTGGCCTGGTATCACGACCATGCCCTGGGGATCACGCGGCTGAATGTCTATGCTGGCGGGGCTGGGGCTTACCTGATTACAGATAGTGTGGAGACAGACTACATTTCTCGAAATCTCCTGCCTGCATTAGGCGGTCCCTTCGATATTCCCCTTGTCATCCAGGACCGCATGTTTTATCCGGATGGTCGCCTGGCCTATCCCGATCTGGACGCTAACACGGCTGGTCTGATTGCAACACCGGGCTGTCTAAACACATGGAACAGTTCGGATGTTTCTACTCGACCGGAGTACTTTGGCGATGTCATCATTGTCAATGGGAAGGCATGGCCAAAATTGGAGGTTGATCCCGCAATTTATCGCTTCCGGTTCCTCAATGGCTGCAATTCCCGGGTTCTGAACCTGTTTATCAGTATGGGAACTGATATTTACATTATCGGTACGGAGGGTGGTTTCCTGCCCAGCAAATCGGTCGTACCCAACGATCGGCTGCTAATGGGGCCAGCCGAGCGCTTGGATGTGCTGGTAGATTTCCGCAACTATGCTGGTAAGACACTCAAGCTCAAAAACAAGGGAGCAAAGAAACCATTCCCGACAGGAACGCCGCCAGACCCCAACATTGACGGTCTGGTCATGCAGATCAACGTGAGAAAAACACCCACCCTTAATCCTCAGATCAAAAAGCTATATGCCGGACGATGGAACCCGGTGGACCCTCCCAAAAAAAATGATGCTACAACAACACGGCGAGTGCTGTTGTACGAAGGGCGAGACTCCTTTGGTCGTATTCAGCCTCTACTGGGTAGCGTTATGCCATCTATGGGTAAATCTAACGGTCCGTTTAAGGCTATACCGTTGCTTTGGGACGATCAGATAACCGAGAAACCGAAGCAAGGCACCGTCGAGATCTGGGAGATCATAAACACGACTGCCGATGCCCACCCGATACACATCCATGAGGTTCTATTCTCAGTCTGGCAACGCGAGTCAATTTCTTATAAAAAGAAACAGGGAGTCGACGTCCAGGCACAATGTCCACCATTTATATTACCATTTCCCGATATCAGTTTGGTTGGGGACGCACGTCCGGGTGAGGATTTTGAGCAAGGATTTAAAGATACCGCACTCTGCCTCCCCGGAGAGGTGACGCGATTGGTGGTTGATTTCAGAAACTCCACTACCGGTCGTTTTGTCTGGCACTGCCACATCCTGGAACACGAGGACCACGAGATGATGCGTCCGTATGATGTGACCTGACGTTTTGCCTGCTGATTCACAGCAGATCCAGAAGGGCTGATTGTGCGGATGCATAGGAGGCAGGATGATTCGACAGCGTTTGAGTCATCCTGCTTTGGTCGTGTTGCAAATAGGTTGTCGGTTGGGTTGCCTTCGCAACGAGGGGACTTTGTCCCCAGGTTCCCCAAATGGATGCTTGACGGACTCCCAGCCAACTGCTAGTTTTTGGGTAGCTAAGGTCTATTCGATATGTCCAGCAAAACTTTCTACTTTTACTTTTGGCGCAAGGCGGTTCACAGGGCGTGAATGTCGTTTTGACGTCAATACCCCCGTGAACCGCAGACTAACCTCTGCGGTTTTTTAATGTCCTCAAACCTCATGTCCCTTCCCTCTTCCAGGCTCATCCAATGACTTCTCTAACTTCTTTGTTTTACGGCTTTTACTTTTGGCCCCGAAAGAGTTCTGGGTGAGTCAGTTGTGCCTTCGTGCCGCCCGGAACTCTAAAAAGGTTCCGGGTTTTTTGTTGTCAACCCTATGTTCAAAGGAGTGTTCACGATGTTAGAAGCAAGATTAGTCGCTAAAGCCCATCCCCAACACAAGACGAGCGTCCGCCTATCGGAACACATTTCGATTGGGGGTGAGGAAATTGTGATCATCGGTGGTCCCTGCACGGTCGAGAGTATGGCCCAAATGGAGATGGTTGCCACACAACTGCAAGGAGCGCCGGTGCAGGCATTACGGGGTGGGGTCTATAAACCGCGCACTTCGCCCTACGCCTTTCAAGGCCTGGGACTGGTGGGGCTAGAAATCCTGGCTGCGATCCGAGAGCGCTATGACATGCCCATCGTCACGGAAGTGATGGCGATTACTCAGATTGAAACCGTTGCCGCCCATGCGGATATGCTGCAGATAGGCAGCCGGAATATGCAAAATTTCGACCTGCTCAAAGCAGTAGGTCAAGTAAACAAGCCCGTGCTCCTGAAGCGCGGGCTTGCTGCTACTATCGAAGAATTTGTGATGGCTGCGGAGTACATCGCCAGTGCGGGCAATCCGAATGTGGTGCTCTGTGAGCGGGGCATCCGCAGTTTCGATCCCTATACCCGCAATGTGCTGGATTTAGGGGCTGTGGCGGCGCTGAGGCAGATTACCCATCTGCCGATCCTCGTCGATCCCAGTCATGCGGCAGGAAAGCGAGAGCTAATTGCAGATTTGTCCCGAGCGGCCATTGCCTGTGGGGCCGATGGATTGCTGATCGAATGCCATCCAGAACCGGAAAAATCGGTTTCTGATGCTCGTCAAGCACTTTCCTTAGAAGATATGGTGCGCTTGGTGCATAGTTTGAAGCCCGTTGCTGAAGCCGTAGGAAGACAGGTGTATGGATTGAAAACATTAGTGTGATTCGCCACCGCTCGTTTAGCTGATTCCAGCGCAGCGATGGCTAGCCGTCATCGTGACTGCCCGTTACTTTGCCTCGGAAAACAACGTATCGGTATGGCACGCTTCATTGGGGTTTTCACTTTGGAGTCTGCCTTCATCGCTTAAGTCCAGCCTCTTTACTGCAACGAAAGATCAGTAAACTAGAGGATATCAGGGGTTGGTTTGGTCTAGCTGGAACGTTGAATTATCGGGAGTCGATCTGAAGAATGTCTGACACGCTATACGATCGCGATTTGCAATTATGGATTAAGCAAACGATTGGGCAATTGAAAAACCATCAATTTGAGTCGTTGGATATTGAGCATCTGATTGAGGAGTTGATAGACTTGGGTAAGTCAGAAAAGAATGCGCTGAGAGGAAACCTCATGATCTTGTTGGCGCATTTACTCAAGTTACAAGTTCAGCAGGACGTGCCCGATAGTATGAAAGGAAACTGGTATAGCTCTGTGCTGGAATATCGTCAACGAGTTCTTAATAATTTGGCAGACACTCCTTCTCTCAAAAGTTTTCTGGTCGAGGCGGTAGAAAAAGCCTATCCAGAGGGTCGAAAGTTGGCAATTAAAGAGGGGCGGTTGGCAAAGTTTGGGGTTCGTGTGCCGGAAGAGAGTATGTATCCCATGATTTGTCCTTTTTCGATTGAACAGATTCTGGATGAAGATTTCTACGGGGTTTAGAAGGAAGTTGATCGCACCTGGGCAATGCTCCATTTTTCTCTGGAGGTACAGGTGATTCGGTAATGGGTCAGCGTGATTCGCCACCGCTCGTTCAGAGGATTCCAGAGCAGCGATGGCTAGCCGTCATAGTGACCGCCCGTTACTTTGCCTCGGAAAACAACATATTGATAGATGTTGTAGAACAGCATGATCGGGATCAGGAAACCAATAAAGATAATCATGAAAACGAGGGCACTGGGTGACGCGGCCGCCTGATAAATCGTAATTTGGGGCGGAATCACATAGGGAAAGATAACCAGGGCTAACCCAATAAAGGTGAGGAAGAAAATAAGGATGGTCCAAACGAAGGGAGCCTGTTCTCGCTTGCTGTCGATACTCTTCAGCAGTTGCCAGATAAAGAAGACCCCCAGCAAGGGAATCAGGGCAAAGATATAAATTTCCGGTGCGTGAAAGAGTCGCGCTCTGGCATTTTCATAGAGGACAGGGGTTGAAATCGTAATTAAAATCGCACCAATCAGCGTAGTGATAGCTGCAATTTTGGCAGTTCGATAATGAGTTTCCTGGAGTTCTCCATCGGTTTTCATAATCAGATAGGCTGAGCCAATCAGCACATAGCCTTGAATCAAGGTTAAAGCGACGAGGACAGACTGCCAACTCAACCAGTCCCAGGTGGTTCCCGTAAAGTGACCGGCCTTATCCACGGAGATGCCGATGAGCACACTGCCCAGAGCAAACCCTTGACCGAGGGCTGCCATAAAACTGCCAACCCCAAAAGCCGTATTCCAAAAGAGTTTTCGTTCAGAGTGCTCCCGAAACTCAAAGGCTACGGCCCGAAAGACCAACCCAAAAATCATGGTGAAGATCGGGATATATAGGGCATTCAGAATCGTAGCGTAGGCCAGAGGAAAGGCGCCAAAAAGAGCACCCCCCATCAGAACAAGCCAGGTCTCATTGGCATCCCAAACGTTGCTCAAGCTAGTCATCAAGATACTGCGCCGCTTCTCATTGGAAGCGGTCAGCGATAAAATCCCTACCCCTAAGTCAAAGCCATCCAGCATGACATAGAGGAAAAGAAAGAGTGCCAAAATCACAAACCATACCTGAGGCAGAAAATTTCCTAACGCTTCCATCGAACCTCCTACTGTTGTTCTTGTTGCATTTCTATGGGGCGTTGGTCTGGAATATGCTCTGGAGGCGTCACTTCCACGACCGGTTGGGTTTCCCAAATAGGAGCGGGGAGCTCTAGATTGGGGCCTTGACGGAGGATGCGGCTGCCAAAGAACAATGTAGAAAAGAATAAAAAGCTATAGACTCCTGTAAAGAGCAGCAAGGACGTAAGAACGTTGCTTGCAGGCACATTCGAGACGGAATCAGCCGTCCGGATAAGCCCATAGACGGACCAGGGCTGCCTTCCCACACAGCGTACAATCCAGCCGGATTCGACCGCAATATAGCCCAGTGGTGCCGCTAGAATCCAAGCCCGTAGAAGCCAGCGCTGCTCGCTGATATGCTCTAGAGAAAGTTTGCCTCTGAGCCACTGAACGACGCTCCACAGCATCAATCCGGCAAAGAAGAAGCCAATGCCAATCATCGTTCGGAAGGAATAATAAACCAGGGTGACCAGATGTGGTCGGTCTTCTCGCTTCCACTCTTTTAAGCCCCGGAGCGGTTTGGAGAGTTCTGGTTTGAATTCCAAAATGTAGCCCAGGGCATTGGGGACCGAGATTTCCCAATCATTTTTTTGGGCTTTATCATTGGGCCAGGCTACGACGCTCCAAGCCGCAGGCTTCCCCGCAGGGACGGATTCCCATTGCGCTTCCATTGCGGCTAGTTTGGTGGGTTGATAGCTCTGTACTTGCTCGGCGCTATAGTGTCCAATCAGAATCTGCAAGGGTGCAACTACGATCGCAGTCGCTAAAGCGATTTTCAAAGATTTGGAAAAGAAGGCTTCATGACGACGATTGAGAATATACCAGGCACTAATGCCCCCAATCACAAAGAGAGAAGTCTCCAGCGTGGCAAGGAACATATGGAGCACGCTGTTTAGCATGAAGGGGTTCAGGATTGCTTCAAAGTAATCACTGACGATGAATTTGCCATTGACGATACTCCCACCCGCGGGCGTTTGTAGCCAAGAATTGGCCACCAAAATCCAGAAGGTAGAGAGGTTGGCCCCAAAGGCGACCATGATCGTAGCGAGATAGTGAATGCCGGGATGCACACGCCCCCAACCAAACAACATGATGCCGAGGAAGCCTGCTTCCAGCATGAAGGCCATCGCACTTTCAAAGCCTAAGATGCTGCCAAAAAAGTCACCGACGGCTTCGGAGAAGGGTGCCCAGTTGGTTCCAAACTGGAATTCCATGGGGATACCCGACGCTACGCCAATCCCAAAGTTGAGGACATAGAGCTTGGCCCAAAAGCGAGCATGGTGATAATAGACAGGATTGCGCGTTTTTAGCCAGATTCCTTCGACAATAACCAGATAAATTCCCATGCCCGTTGTCAGGACAGGCCACAGCATATGAAATATGGCAGTTACAGCAAACTGCATGCGTGAAAGCACGACTGTATCAGTCAGAAAATCCATTGCTACCTCTATCCGTTCGCTAAATTTCAGCAATTGGTGTCTAGAACCAGGGTGTCAGCAAAATCCAATGGGGATTGTTAGCTTAATGAAATTTCCACGTCTCACCTTTCACTAACTACACCGTAGACGGCTCAAGTCTACATCGGGCAAACGTTTTTGTTCCGTCCCTGGAACCCGGCTCATACTTCCCTCACGCACATAGTAGTCGCCAGCTTGGCTTCTGTTTCTGGACTGTCCGAAAATGGCCCCAAATAATTCACCCAGGAAGCCCTGACTTCTTCCCGCACGTCCTGGATCGAGGACATCTACACGGACTCTGATTTGCGCTTGATCAGGTTCTAGTCTGGTCACATTTGATGTAGAGCGTATAACCGCACCGTTGCTTGGAAACCGTGATTGCTCTGTAAATATGAAGTGTCTATCATCGGACTCTACAACTTGCCAACACAGCCGTTCTAAACGTTCTCCCGTATCGTCGCTATAGGCTTGATATTGCCCGGAGAGGTCGCCAGGAAGCGTAATTTGCTCATTATGCTTGAGGCCCACATCATTGAAACCGCGATCCTCTACCACAGTAGAGAGAAAATGCCATTCACCGCGGACCCACTCCGGTACCGATTCGGCAATGCCTAACTGGAAGGTATTCGTCTTCCCTTCTTTGGAACCCTTATTAGATGATGCGTCATTAAATGATTCATCCTGGTTTCTCCGCTGATTCGTTATAGGCACGGGCGAATTGGAAGCGATTCCCAGGCGTTTCTGTAAGGCTTCCAGGTCTTGGCTGTCTACTTTTCCGTCTTGATTGATATCCGCCTGACTCAGCTCCTGGTCTACCAAAAGGCGAGAACCTTTAAGATATTGCTCCAGGATGGTGACGTCTTCCGCATCTACTTTTCCATCATCGTTTAGGTCTCCGGTGGCTTGAGCCAGCGCAATACCAGAAGAGAAGAAGCAAAATCCACCTAACAGCAGTAAAACCAATACCCTTGAGGGCATGAGCATAGCGACCCTGTCGCGCATAAGTTGGGATGATCACACTCTAACCATTTTGACCCCCTTAGAGCCCCCCTTTCTGAAATCAGACTTGAGCTGCAAGTGGCCATCCCCCCTCAAGGGGGGACACAGGGGGAGTTGGCTCAAGGGCAGCAAGGGGACCTTACTCCTGGTACGTTAAGTGAACATTTCGTCGGTAGTACTTAATTCCTAGCGAACTAAGGTCATCAAATTCGATGTGACATCAACGAGGAGGTTTTTTCATGTCTATCGCACTATGTACAATGTAGGAGAAACCCTAGTCCCTAGACTCGCATGGCCCTTGCCCTTACTCCAGAGCTTGAGAAATTTATCCAAAATCAAGTTGCCAATGGCAAGTATGCATCGGCTGAGGAAGTGCTTATTGCGGGTCTCAAGCTATTGGAAGAACGAGAGCATCTTTATCAGGAACGTTTCGAGGAACTGAAGCGCGAAGTCATGGTAGGTGTTGAGGAAGCTGATCGAGGTGAGCTAATTGATGGAGAAACGGTTTTCCATAACTTGCGAGAGAAGCTAGCACAGCGTCGCCGCCAGACTGGTCAATGAGTCAGATTTGCAAATTTACGACAACAGCAAGTCGAGACATCGAATCAATCATTGATTATGTCGCAGATGAAAGCAATTTTGATGCAGCAGAGCGACTGCTCGCTAATATCAACAATAAATGTCGCACTCTTGCGCGTTTTCCAAATATGGGACGTAAGCGGTATGAACTAGCGCCCTTGCTGAGAAGCTTTCCCATAGATAGTTACTTGATCTTTTACCGCCCCATTGAAGAAGGAGTTGAGGTTTTGCGTGTGGTCAGCGGCTATCAAGATTTGAAGGTGTTTTTTTCAGACGAGGGGAAGAATTAATGCTAAATCAGACCCCCTTCCTGAAATCAGACTTGAGCTGCAGTGGACATCTCCCCTCAAGGGAGGACACAGGGGGGGTGGTTCAAGGGCAGCAGGAGAGGCTGGCTGGAGGGAGCTATTTCTAAGCAATACTTCCCCGCTTGCGATTTTCTTTGTGGGATACCCGCACATCGACCAAGCCTGCTTTAATCAGTTCATCTTCCAAAAGGGCGAAGAATCGGGAGCGGTCGGCACCACGGACGACGGCTTGGTTGTGGGACTCTGCGAGGGCGACGGGATAGCCATAACCTCTTTCTACCTGCGAGAGACAGGCTCCTAAGGTTTGGTCGAGCAATACCGGATCTAAGGCAACCCATTGGGGAACCTCTACCCGTGCTACTTCTGACCCGACATGCACGTAGCAAAAATAAATTTGATGGGGACCGTAGAGTTCAACAATTCGGGCTGTACTGCGCCATAGCGCCGAACGTTCTCCAGGCTCCAGTAATTTTTCCCAGAGTTTGCAGTCGGTCATTGGGAAGAGGCCATTGCCACAGGGGGTTAAACGCGGAGGTTGCTGTCCACAATGGCGTTCACAGTCCGGAGTTTCGTGGGGGCAGGCTTGGACTCGGACGAAGTTCACCACATCAGAACTGCGAGAGGAACTGATATAGCCGCACAGTGGGATTTTGGCTTTTTGTAGACCGTCCCAGGCTTCCAATAAGGGCTGTAGTAATTCTGGATGGTAGGGCGTATAGGCTTGTTCTACATTCCAGTGAACCAGGGAGCCATCTACCATCGCTACGGAGGGGGTACCTTCCTGGGGTTGATGTTTCAGTACCAAACTGGTCAATCCTACCGCTTCGGCTCTGGCCCTGCGAATCGTTAACCAATCTTCTACGCTCAAGCCCCACTGAAAGGAACTGTAGAGGTCTTCTTGTTTGTAATAAACTTCGGGAAAGCTATCGAGGGTGGGACGCAAGCCCGTTCCATAGTGCAGACAGACGCGACCGACATTAATCAGATAGCAATAGGCAATTTCATGATGACTGGGATTAATTTGGGAGCCATCACTGGCAAAGACGGTGTGATTTCTGGCAATGGCAGCAATAGTTCTGCCCCACTTCCCCTCCACTACCAAGTCTTCTACGGGCTCTCCGACTCTAAAGGTGACTTTGGCGAGTTGCGGAAGGATGCGCTCGACGGTTTCATCCTGATTTTGGGCCAAGGCTTCCAACAATTCTTTGGCCCGTTCTGAACGACGTTGGGATGCTTGTGATTCGTCTGAGAGAGAACGACCGATGCCCCGCATCTGTTGAGCGACTTTTAGGAAATCTAACATAGCCTTTGTGGACAAATGACTCTCATAGTCTACTACTGCATGAGAGCGAGGAGGAGGCTTCTGCCTCATTCCATAGGACAGCGGACAGAAAATAGACCGACAGCCCCGGTCTATTTTCTGTGCCAAGGGGAATATACGGAGAGATTATCTGCGTGGTATGCTACGCAAGCAATTTGGAAAGGCTTTTCTAGTCTCATATTCTCGTTTGGGGGATTAGATAGAAAAATCAGCTCGATAAATACTTGTTTTAGCGTGCTTGGGAGATCTTGTTCATACTTGGGTACTCTATTTCAAACGTATGATGATAGTTATTCAAAGTTGCGATTTAGCTCGATCATTAGCTGTGATATGTATTGAAAAACTAAAGATATGGATAGAGAAATGATTGGAATATTTGTAGATAACTACAGAGGGTTTACCCAACAGATTATTCCGTTAAAGGATGTTAACTTTCTTGTAGGTGAAAATAGTACAGGAAAAACATCTTTTTTATCCATTGTAAAACTTATGTCAGACCCTTCATTCTGGCTAGATAGTGATTTTAATGACGATACAATAAGATTACGTTCATTTTCAGAATTAATAAGTGCAGGTAGCGACAATAAGAAGTCATTTAGTATTGGGTTCTAC
>JBAUTB010000106.1:0-13789 GCA_049582005.1 Gloeobacterales cyanobacterium
GAGGTGACGGTGACAGAGGAGGCGATCGCCGTTTATAAAGATCCCATCACCGATCCAGACAAGGCCAGTAAGCGGGGAAGACTTGCGCTCGTTAAAATACAGGAAGGGTATCAAACCGTTGTGCAAACAGCTCAAACAGCACAATTTGACGAGCTTGCAGTGGTGTTTGAGGATGGATATCTTGTGCAAGAGCAGACCTTTGATGCGATTCGGCTGCGTACGATGGTTGTCGCAAGCTAAAGATTTTTAGTAGAGTTGTTGGAAAATAAAATCCTTACGGAGCAAGGGATTCCGTGATTTCTCCTCTATCAAATAGTCAGCCGATTTAGCTGGCCTAAATCATGCCCAAAGCTTCCGCACTAACCCCATCACAGGCAAAACCCCAGCTTCCACCACTTTTCCCAACGCAGGAAAACGGCACACACCCGCCTCTATGCCGCAGATTTGCATAGGCTGGGGCTGGGGGTGGCTGGGGCGATGGCGATCATTTTGCTATAGCAGGGCGATCGCCAAAACCAGAGCTTTCGATTCGCGATCGTATAAGCGGATGCCCTCATGCCGATACCTGCGCTTGCTTCCACGTCGCCGCACCTAAGCATGATCGCCTTCTCCATCGCTTAGCCCAAGTTGGGCGATCGCTTGCGGAATTGAGCGATCGCGCTGCTCAAGCTGGCAAAAGTAGGCGGGGGCTTGGCTGTGGTTGGGGGCTTGGACGATCACAGGGCTATCGCAAGACGGGTGCTGGCGGGTGCGGGGCGGATGAATGACCATAGCCGAGCTGGTGCTTTGCGGAAGGGGCGATCGATTTGCGCTGGTTTGGCGGAAGCGGGGGGGAGCTGGCTTTAGCTATGGTCAAGGCTGTGGGGCAGAAGCGAGGCTTGGGCTTAGCGAAAGCGGGGGAAGCTTGCTTTCGCGTTGCTTGAGTTTAGGCGTGGGCAGGGGTTGGGCTGCGAGGGCATGTATTACATGGTGAAGGATTTGGGACGGGCTGCGTGGCTGGAGAATTTCTATCGCCAGCGAGGGCGGCATACCTTTGCCAGTCGCTTGATGGATGGGATGGATATGTCCCTTGACATGCAGTTGACACGCGATAGGTCGGTGCATGCGCTTTAAACCTGTTTAAATAAGGTGCGCCATCTGGCTGCGAAGGCGGAGTATTGGAAAGCCCTGGGGGAGAAGGGGTGGGAGGGGCAGTCTTTAGTGGAGTTGCTGGAGGGGCGGCGGTGAGGTGGGAGAGAGGCGATCGCCTAGTGAGTGCTTTCTCTATGGTAGAGTCCCTGCCGATTTTTCAAAATGACACAAAGTTCGGCACCCCCAAAGAAGCCCCCGCCTATTCCTGTAAGAGTGTTTACAACGATTCTTGATTTGAGACCATTTAGAAAGAATCCCAATAGCCTATAGCGCGAGGTCAGCATGAGAGAAGTAGCAAAGCCAATCGCCATTGTAGCCAGTGAAGCACCCGCACGAAGCAAGAACTCCCACTATCCAGAACCGTTTGCATCGAAGATGTCAATGCGAGAAAAACGTCCCCTAGGGGAAGTGTTCGGTCTTAGCAATATTGGTGTGAATCTGACGCGGCTTGCACCCAAAGGAGTATCATCCCTGCGTCACAGCCATACAAAACAAGATGAGTTCATCTATATATTGCAAGGCAGTCCCACCCTACAGACAGATGAAGGTCAGACCAAGCTATCCCCTGGGATGTGTGCCGGATTCAAGGCAGGTACAGGGAATGGTCATCGTCTGGTGAACGAAACCCCTGAAGATGTTGTGTACCTTGAAGTGGGCGACAGAATCCCAGGAGATGTAGGGAACTATCCAGACGATGATCTCAAAGCAGAGCAAGTGGAAGGGAACTGGCATTTTTTCCATAAAGACGGAAGCCCTTATTGAAATTCACAGCGCCCCCTATTGATCTGCCGCCTTCGGCGATCACCCGTTCAGTCCTGAATGATAATGGTCAAACAGCAATATATGAGCAAAAATCCAGAAAGTGCCGCCGAAGTTGAGAGAGGCGATCGCCTTTTAGAAGCCTTAGCCTTCACTACCGGAGTTACCGGAACAGGTTGCACCACGGGAGTCTCTTCAGGAGCGACCACCAGGGGTAGCGCAGCGGTCAGCCACCTACGGATCGAGTGATCGGGGTTGAGAAATTGACTGAAGGCCATCGGCACCACCGTAGAGCAGAGCGTCAGCACAGGAGCCACATCGGCTAGGGCTTCAGGAGCGGGAGCGATCGGCAGCACCACCGAAGGCAGCGCCAGCGGTACAGCCGCAGGAGCGTGCGCGATGCCTCAAATAAGTCAGCTAATGACTTAAGCACCCACTTTGAGATTGGAAGATAGCTGCGATGTTTTAAGCAAACACAGTCAGGAGACGTTTACCTTTGGGTGTGATCCATTGACTCAACTGAGTTTGCAGTTGACGATAGAGCTGAGGGGTTGACATAAGTTTGCTTTGAGTTGGAGAACTTAAGCATCACGTTTGAATACTCCTCTCTATCGCCTTGGATGAATTTCAATACTCACTGCTGGAAAGCCTTTCACAACTTTTCTGCACCACTAAGGGAGGGTGGTTCATGAGAACGTCAATTTAATGAGTTTAGCCTCGTAAGCGCTTCAGGAGAGTAGCGAATGCCCATTATTACAGGCTTATCTGGCAACGAAATTTATTGTCTTGGCAAACAAGGATTCACCCCTGGCGATTTAGTCATCGGCAATAGCGTGATTTCCATTGGCCTATTGGGCAGCATTGGTTCCGGCTTAAAAACCCTGTTTGGAGGAGAAGTCTCCCAAGTTACCCGCGTTATTCTCGAAGGCCGTCAACGCGCTTATGCACGAATGCAGGAAGAGGCTAAACGGCACGGTGGCGTTGGGATTACGGGTGTCTCAAATGAGCTGATTGTGCATGGCACCAATATCGAATTTTTGGCGATTGGCTCCTGTATCCATCAGTCTGCCTCTAAAACAGAGCAGATTGAGTTCTCTAGTTCGGCAGATGGGCAGGCGCTCTACTGCCAGATCGATGCTGGATTTGTGCCCAAACACTTTGTGTTTGGCAATGTGGCCTATTCCATTGGTCTAGGGGGCGGCATTATTGGAAGCTTAAAAAGCTTAGCAAGAGGCGAAATCCAAGAGTTTTCCCAAATTTTTAATGAAACCCGTCACCTTGCGCTAAAACGCATTAAATCCGAAGCGCGGGCGTTTGGAGCCAATGCGGTGGTTGGCATTAAAACCTCCATTCTCCCCCTCGCCGGAATGCAGGAAATGCTGATGATTGGTACCGCATCGGAGCATCCTGCACTACCCAAAGGCTATTACGACAGCCCCATCACCAGCGACCTTACCAATGAAGAAATGTGGTGCCTCATCAATCAAGGCTATATGCCCATACAGTTGGTGTTAGGCGTTTCAGTGTATTCCCTCGGACTCGTCGGCGGCATTACGTCATTTTTTAAATCCTTCGTGCGGGGCGAAATTAACGAACTCACCTCACTCATCTACGAAGCACGGGAGCAAGCGTTAGCTCACATCGCCGAAGATGCACGGCGCTGTAATGCTGACGAAGTGGTAGGCATCAAAACCTATGTTTATAATTTAGGTGGCGGCATCATTGAATTTCTGGCGATTGGCACAGCGGTCAGAAAGGTGCCAAATGTGGGGACACAATCCGAGACGCTCATCCCACAAGCCATCATTCGAGATCAAGATACATTTATCAATACGGCTGAAACCACTGCCGTGTCATCCCTCAATCAGCCTGCCAATGGCACAAACTTTGTTACTGTCTTTGTTGGATTTGGCATTTTTTCGTTGTGGCTGATCTTTATAATGCTTCGGATGGTTCTGCGTTAAGGGGGTTAGTGGTGCAGAAAATTCAAAGTAGCGGAAAGCTTTAAAGTGGCGGGTTCAAAGTATGGGTGAGAAGCGGGTGGTGTAGGATTATTTGTTGTTCAAAGCTTCATGAACAGCTTTATAGATTTCATTAACGTCAACATCAGCCTGATCCGTCTTAGCGTAAATGCCCTAGCCCTGGTCTTAACGCGAGATTTAGCGGGAGGGTGTCGGAGGTAGGTGATCGCCATCGCGTCAATTAAGCTGAGGCAATGCGATCGCCAACGGTTGCCACAGAGCGAGAGCCGCCGCCGTAGAGCTGAGGTTGTTGCGATCGCAGCGCTTCAGTGATCCAGTAGCAGTATTGCCTGTAGTGGCCTTCACTGAGGAAATGTTTTCAAGGGAAGAGGCGATCTCGCTGGTAATGTTTTAAGGTGCCGGAATTGTAATCAGAGGTTATGAGAAGTCGATTGGGAATCGGGAACACTGCTTTTAGGCTCTGATAGTGAGCGTTAAATTCCCAAACCGTGTTGATGATTCGTAGAAGGAAATGCGCTTTTTCATATCCCCCCTTGTTTTGTTGTTTATTTTCGTAGTAGCCTGGTTGACTGACAAAAGTTGCCTCTAAAAGCTCCAAAGCCATACCAGGACTACACTTAATTGCATTACTCTGGGGCATAGACAAAGGTGTGAATCTGAAACTCAAGTCGGTATCGCCGTTTCTCATCTTGCTTACGAGAGGCCATTGCAGGGTCAGGATCATGATGACTCGTAAAACAGACCTCGCAAATCAACTCCCATCCCTTTTGAAAAGCCGCTTTGACCCATTCCCAGCCAATGCGGAAATAGCTATTGCCTCGAAACCAATGGGTATCAATCCATCTACGACGCCCCGACTCGACCACCGCATCTCCCTGCGCGGTTACATACAGTGTCGCCAGGGCTAAGATAAACCACAATCGAGAGAGGGCCACTACCGAGCGTATTTCGGAACGTTGAATATTCCAGCCGTTGGATTGGTCATCTAGGAAATTCTCTTCGATATCAAATCTCAAGCCGTATTCTTGAAAGCTTTTGAGCGTGGTCGGTTCATCGCTAGCAATGGCCCAGAATTCTCCGTTGACATTGTTGCGACCAAACACAACATGGATGGGGCCATACTGCTCTCCCTTGTGGAGCCGGACATTATGCCAGCACAGCGCTTCACCGCGATTGAAATGACAGTCTTTAAGTTGGCACCAGCCCTTCCCGATACGGTAAATCCAACTATCGCTTTTGAGTCGAATCCGAAAGTGCCAACCTAACTGAGCCGTGAGCATTTTCATCAGCTTGGTGTGGATAAACCCTCGATCAGCTAAGAGAACCACCCGTTTGCCCTCCGGCAGTCGCCTGACGGCTTGCTGGATCATTTGCTGATACTGCTCAAAGGAAACACTCGCGCTCCGATGTTCCAGCACTCGCCACACCACAGGCAAGGCGCGTCCGCGATACACCACGCACAGTCGCACCAGACAGTATTCATCCCAGAATAGCGAGGTATCCAGCGCTAGAAAGATATCTTTGTCTTTCCAATCGCGTAAAGCTGCTTGAATCAGGGGTTTGTAGATCCGATGAATATTGATGCGTGGGTTATACAACCACCGTTGAATGCGTCGTTGAATGCTTTGGGCAAATTTTCCTCGACAGGGGATAACGGTGACCCATTTGGTAATGCTGACGCTGCCAGTGTGAATCACTGCTATCACTAGCCAGATGCAAGTGGTTAAGTGGCTCAGGTGTGCCCAATCTCCAGGTTGACTGAGCCAAGTAAACAGGGCATCGTAAAGAGGAGAGTTTTTTTAAGCATTCTGGTTCATGAGTTGTGTCTGATTCCAGAATGCTGGCTCTCTTTAAGTCTTGTCAATTCCACCTTCTACGCCGTTCCAACCCCTGCCCTCAAACTTTTGTCAGTCAATCAGGGTCGGCACTGGCAAACGCCTTGTCGTAGTCATCCCACATGAGGACACAGGGAGCGGATGCTACAGCCGACTGTAAGAGCAATTGCAAGTTAGACTCGCTCTCACCAGGCACAGGTGAAATCAAGCCCGTCCAGTCCGCACAGAGCAGCGGTAGACCCAATCTAGACGCAATGCTTTTGGCGAAGAGACTTTTGCCTGTGCCTGGTGGCCCAATGAGAATAGTACCCTTGGGGAACTGCACCCCTGCTTCAAAGGCTTCAGGCTTCATTAAGTCTTGGATTTCTTCAATAATGCCATCGAGAATATCCATCCCCGCTGCACTACAGTCCGGCTTCGGCACGACGGTAATCCCGCGTCCCTGAAGCTTCTTGATTTTGTAGTCCGCAATGGCTTGAGCGATCGCCTCATCCGTTAAAGCGCCATACATTTCCAGCACGTTGGACAGCTCCCCCTTATAAAGTCCCACTGCCGCACGGTGGACGGCATCGGAGTAAGCATCGCGTTCGTGAAGGAAATCGGCAACTTCTAGGGTGTTGGGCAGAGGCCAGGTCTTGATATCGACAAACGGGAACAGGTCATGGGGACAATCAAAGCGATCGCCCAGGATAAAAAGGGACTGGTCGCGGCGTTCGCGGTGAGCATTAATGATTTGGTAGCCGAGTTTTGAGCTAAACCCATCCACGAGCAGACCATCCAGGACAACATCACCGAGCAGGTGCTGGGTGACGAGCAGCGGGTCTGAGGTCACTTCAATTTCAGTAGGGACATAGCCTAACTCCCATCTCTGTAGATGAGTATGGGCAGGGTTCCAGTAATAGGGCTGGCTCAGATCCTGCAAGAGATACTCGGTCTCACTGGATGGAATTTGATACAGGGTGATTCGACTCATTCAACTTGCTCCAAAAGTATTAAGGGGGGGCAAAATACTCCCCCCGTGCAGTGCAACGGTTTTGTACTTACGCACCCATTTCTGCTTCTTGGCGTTGTTCGGGTTCCGCGACGGCGGCGTTGACCTTGGCAACAAAGTCAGGCAAGGTATTGAGCTTGAGCACATCGCGCGAATCGGCAGCTTTGGTCAGCGACCCGCCCTCAAAGACCACTTTGCTGTCGGACTGCCTTGAGATGGATAGCTCGTTGTTATCGTTGAGGCGGAAGGCGTGAGTTGCGGCCTTATCGTAGGATTTACCATCCCCGTAATGCTCGATGACATACCGCGCTGAAGCCTCTAGTTTTTGAGCATTGACGGGTGCCAAAAGCTCATTCACCTTTTCCCTCAAAGCTTCCTTCGCCTCAATTGCCTTAAGCTGTGCCGCGATCTTGAATTCATCTACTTTGCCTTGGGCAAATGTCTTGCCCTCGTTCAGCTTTTCGTGGGCTAGAGTCTTACCCTCGTTCAGCTTTTCGTGGGCCAGCGATTTAACCTCAGAGACTTTAGAGGACATCCACTGAGTAACCCTGCTTTTGGCTTGCACGGCAATGACTTGAGAGGTCTTGCCGATTTCCGTTGCCTGTTTAGTGGCCCAGGTGCCCAACTTGTTGTCCTTGACATGAGTAGATAGTTCTTGGAGTGCTGCCTTTGTCTCGCTTAGTTGAGTTTGCAGGGCATCAATCCGCGCGTTTGCTGCTTCTAGAGCCTGTGTTAGCGAGGCATGGTTGCTGGCCTCTGGCGGATTCATTAGCTCGTAGCTCGGTTCTACTGTCTTGGGTGCGGCTTGCTCTGGCTGGGGTGCAACAGGACTGAGCACCTCGCTCATCTTCCGGTCTAGCTCTGGCTGGGGAGCATTGACCGGAATGGGGATGAGCTGTTTGCTCTGTGCCACCATTAGCTTCCCCCCTGGTTCGCGCTCGACAGGTTCGATGCCTCGCTCCTGTTGAGCAATGAGGTAGTCGCGCATCTTTGGTGCCAGATAGTTCCGCGTGATATCGGCAACTGGCGTGCCCTGCTGCATCATGTCCCTGGTATGGGGCGCATGGGCCAACAGGTTCACGTACTTCTCAGGCGTGATGTTCTGAGCAAGCGCCACTTCAGCAAACTGCTTATCGCGCTCTAACTCGTTTTCGGCCACAGGCGCATCCTGCATGAGGGTTTCATACTCCTGCTCTGTCGCATCCATGCTCTGCACTTGATCGAGTGCAGATTGAAAGGCAGGGGCAACGCCTTTGGTATCTAGCTTTAGCTCTCCTTTGGCGCTTTGGTAAATCAGCGCTTTACCTTCCTGCACCCGCAGCGAACCCTGCTCCGATTCGGGCGATCGCAAGGCGTTCTCTAAGCGCTCTAAAGTTTGATCTGAGATTTCTTGGCCGGGATAAATTTTCTCGCGGCCTAGAAAGATGCTGATGTCCTTTTTATCGCCAAACTGGGCAGCAATTTCATTAAGTCGTCTTTTGGTCGCCATAACTACACCTCCACCAAAACGACTGCAATATCGGGAAGCGTATTGCCCAAGCGATTCGTGATGACGTTCCCGGCCACCTGGATAAAAGCAATATCAAGATCGGTCATTACCTCAATGACTTTGGGCGGCTCCTTGGACGTGCGTTTGTTAGTCGAGATCGCGCCGTTGTCAATTGTGATGGCGGGCAACGATTCGCAGTCGTAGTAAAACTCGAACACGCCGCTTTTGTATTCATCGGGCAAGGGAGGTTCGTCCTTAACCCGCAGGTAGTTGTCAGCAGCGCTGGGGAAGTCGGCAAAAACCTGCAAGACGATTTCGGGAAGCTGCAATAGCTCCACTTCTTGCTCGTGAGTCAGCATGAGTTTCAGCATAAATGACCTCTTAAATTTAATGGACTCGATCCATGTGGCAGTCCGGTCTAAAAACCGAACATCGTCTCTAGCGCTCTGCCATCGCCTTATCAGCCGCCTGTTGTTTCAGTTCATCCTTGGATGGGACGTACAAGAAGTCCTGGGACAGCTTCACCCCCGCTTTGAGCGTGGCTGGACTCACAGGACGTTGCGGCGATCGCTTTGCCAATATTGTTTGGGCGTGGGGCCACTGTGCCGCCGACCATTGGGTCAGCGCTTTGTATTCTTTGAATACGTTGATTTTGAGTTTGTAAGGGATGTATTCTTCTTCCCCGCTCTGAGCGCGATAGCCTGCGTTGAGGACGATGGCGCGACCTTGACCCAACTTTCGGACCTGATGCGGAGAAATTAGGGGACGATCCTTGATATGTTTTGAATTTGAGTTCGAGACTTTATCGCCCGTCGTCGAGCGCGATTTTTGACTCTCTCGGTATCGCTCGGGTCCCATGATCTCGGAAATCAGCTTGGCGGTTTCCTGCTCGCGCGGGTTGAACCAAATCTGAGTTCCGCAGGCACCCAAAATCGCCGTGGTCAACTCCTTGCCATACTTATCAATCAGTTGGGCTAAGTTTTGAAAGGCCAGGTTGAAGTAGACCCCATATTTACGAATCGCATTGATGCGGCTGGGCAGGGTGCGGAAGGAAGCAGAAGCCAACTCATCGAAGCAGACTTGCAGCGGGTTCTTTCTCCCATCGACCGCGTTGATGTCCACCAGCAGCGACAGTAAGGCCATCTGAATCGGCATGATCACTTCGCTCAGGTCGGGCCGCACACCCAGAACCAGCAGCTTTGGCCCATCCAGATACATTGGAAAGGAGCTTTTGCCGATGAGTGCGGGTGCGATGTCCTCTTCGATGAACCGCTTGAATAGGTTCGCCGCAATCCCCGCAATGGAGGCCGCTGTCTTCTCCGATTTCTCGGTCGATAGGAGCTGCATGAAGGCGCGGTAGACCCAAGGGTCGATCTTGTCCTCATTCGCCCGAATCCGCTTCGGTAGCTCATCAAGTCCCAGAATGGCTTGACAGCCTGCAATATCATCGAGTCCGGGTATCGTTCTCGCGAGCTGAAGTACCCCAGAAATGAGCGCTTCTCCGGCTGGGTCGAAGAAGCGATCGCCCTTGCCGCCGCCAGTGGTGGCAAAGTTTTCGTTGAGCATCTTGGACAGGTTGGACGCTTGTGTGCCTTGGGCATGTTCGCAGATATTCCACACCTCAGACTCAGGGCATCCCGGCGCAAAGATATAGATGTCTTTTGCCGCATAGCCCAGTTCCCGCGCCATGCTAACGACTTGAGATGTTTGAACTGGATACTGAACGTCAACGAGGATGGCTGGACATTTGAGCTTGAGGTGGGCATAGAACGCGGCTAAGGTGGCCCCGTAGGATTTACCCGTCTTGGGCGCACCGATGGTAATTAGGCTGGTGACGGCATCGTAGATTGAGAGATTCTGGGCTAGCTCAAGGCTGATGTTGTCAAATCCGCCTTTCAGGTTCTGCTCATTGCACAATTTACGGCAGCGTCTGACGTGGCCTTTATTGGCCCAGTACGCTGAACCCTTGAGCTTCGGTAGACCCTGAAAATCCTTGACCAGTAGGTACACGCCCAAGATGGCAATCAGAAACAGAGGCTTTGCGTACTTGGAGTGAACCAGAGCGTCGAAGGCGTTACCCCACTGCTGAGGCTGATTGGGATCGACATCTAGGATGGTTTTCATGATTTAGTCCCCCATTTCCATTTCAGAGGACTTGTCGTTATCGATCGCGCTCATCGCAATGTTGGCTTTCCTGAGTCCGTCAATATCGGTTTGTCGTGCTTGACCTGTAACCCTGTCGCCCTTTTGCTCGACGGTTGTGTTGATGTCTTTGAGATTTACTGAGATAGAGTCTGGTGTTTCGCGGATGCTGAATCTTTGCCCATCCATCTGACGATGGCCTTCCGGTTGGTTGGGATGCATGAGATTCAGCATCTCCTTCGCCTGCACGATTAGTTTCTGATTGAGCGAGTCCTGATGAGAGTCTGGAACCCACTGTCCATTGTTCAGGCTTTGGTCTAGGCCAGGGATCGTCTTGGTCTGCGCTGCGGCGGTTTGGGCAGGTGCAGTTGCCTGGTCTTGCGGTACGCTCTGAGGCTTAACTGCTTCTGCTTGGGGTGTTGGCTGTGCCGTTGGCGGTGAATCAGGCTGTTGCTGGGATTGCGCGGCGCTCTGATTCGGCTGAACACTCGCGGCAGCAGCAGCACCCTGCTGGGACTGAACAGACGATTGAGGCTGTGAAGCAGGCTGGGGCGGCTGCGCACTTGCGGCTTTTGCTGGCTCTGACTGGGGCGATCGCTCTGCTTGGGCAGTGGGCTGAGGTTGCTGAATGGGCTTAGGCTGAGCGGTTGGGGATGGGGCGGCTGGAGACTTTTGCGCTTCCGGCTGGGGCTGGGGCAATGGCTGTGCGCAGGCTTCTTGCATCTTTTGAGTGAAATTGTTGATGGCAAGATCCAGCGGTTTGGGCTGCATCATGTCTGAGAGCGTTTTGCTGAAGTCTAAGGGCAGGTCATTCTGTATGACCTTGCCTTCCTTCAGTTCAAACAGCTTCTCGCCATTCACGAAGACGCGCATGTCTCTGACCGTCGGATTTTCAACCGTGTCACCCTTTTGCTTGGACAAAGCCTCTTTCAAGAAAATTGCCTCTGATTCGGAAATTTTATTAACCGGAGGCTCTAAGTGCTTTTGATCCTTGTCTAGCCTTGCACGGTAGACATTTTCGCCTCCAAAAGTGACTTCAATATTCGTCTCAGCTTTTGGGTCTGAGAGAGATTTTCGTAGTTTGGGCGGATATTGGTCAGCATGATCGCGAAGCGCCTTTGCCAATAGACGCATGATGTCTTCAGCAGCTTTGATGTTGGCGTTTTCCGCTGCTGCCATTTCGCCCCGATCTAACTGGGGTGCTTGGTTATTCATAAGTGAACCTCAGTGACGTTTACAGGCTCGCTCTCAAAAGAGAAATCTGAGCTTGAACTAGATGGCCACTGAGGTCAAAAACCGAACAATTGTCTTAATACTTTGTAATGTTTGCTATTTCTATACCAGAAATAGGGGGTTCAACGATTTGCCATCGCTTCATCACAAGCCCTTTGCTTCCGCTCATAGATAAACTGTCGCTTAATCTCGTTCTGTATTTCCCGTTGGGCTTGCTTAGATAAATTTGAGAATGATTCTCGCTCCTCAAGCGTGACCTCCCATGTATCCACAGGGACTTCGTAATGTTCAGCTTGCACCTCGCATTCATCCTCAACCGCCTGACGATATTTCGCGCCCAGCTCAGTTTCAAAATTGAGAACGAACTCGTTGGGAATTCGATCAACATAAACTGTTTGATTACACCAACCAAAAACAAGCTCTTGGTTGAAGAAAATCATAGCTGTAGTGAATCTTGCTTCAGGCCCTAGAGGTATCTTGAAAATGTAATCTTGCTTATGAGACTGGCAAGGCACGTCATCTAAGGACGTGTAAACCGCTTCTACTACATAACCATCAGGGAGTCTTGGAAGATTCTGGCATTTTAAAACGCGCTGGTAGAACTGGGGAAATCTTCTCTGTACTTCTTCTGGAATATTTGGCAGACTCATCACTCACCTCCTGCTGTAGCCTCTTCTTTTGCTCCAAGTCCTGAACCGATTCAACCACTAAAACCTTATTTGTCGCAACGCCCATCTCTTTGAGCGCTTCTGCGTCATCGGGAAACAGATAATCAATCTGAACCGCACTCCAGTTCGTCGGCTGATTAATCGCCTGCTCTAACTGCTTGATGCAATCCTTTGGATCGCCCCCTTTGGGCAAGCTGCCCTCACATTGTTTCACGACCTGCCCATACCGCAGCTTCGCTAACGCGATCGCCACTGGCTCAGGCATAAACTTAAGCCGTCCGCTCTGCCAGTCACTCCGGTTGAGCCACTTACAGGCATCCCCCTTCGTCCGTAGGTACAGCGTCGTGTACTTGCTAGCATCCGACTGACCCCGGAATTTAGCGATCGCCTCATAGTAGCGGTAGCCATCATCCGATTCAGCATACCGCAACTCATTGGGAGATTGAAAGGTGGTCGGGTAGCAGCGGTTCACCTGCTCACCCTGCAATGGACTTGGGGCGATCGCATAGGATAAGTCTGCTTTACGCGCATTGACCAGCAGAACGGAGGTGCCAACGAAGATGGCGACCATACCCCCGATACCTGAATAGAGTAAAAGTTTTTGCATAGCTCTGCCATATAGAACGCTGTTCTATATGGCAGAGCGGTCAAAAAACCGAACATTTAGCTTGGGGAGCGGGTGTTAAGCTACAGTTAGCTGCACTTTGGAGCTGGATCATGACTGCTGTAACGCTGAATCTGGATTCCATCACCACCCTCACTCATGAAGAGTTTTGGGAACTGTCTTTATCGAACCGTGATGTTCGGCTGGAACTGACTGAAAAAGGAAAACTCGTTGTTATGCCACCGACAGGAGAGGAATCGGGAAGTCGTAATGCAAATTTAACGACAGACATAAATCTGTGGAACCGAAAAGCTAAGTTAGGCAGGGTCTATGACTCCTCCACTGGATTCAGACTGCCCAACGGTGCTGTGCGATCGCCTGATGCTGCTTGGGTCAAACAAGAGCGATTGGATACACTGGAATACGATCCCGAAAAATTCTTGCCCCTAGCACCGGACTTTGTGGTTGAGCTACGTTCTGCCAGCGATTCAGTGAAGGATCTCCGAGACAAGATGAAAGAGTATATGGAGAACGGCGTTCGCTTAGGCTGGTTCCTGAATCCGCAAGACAAGACTGTGGAGGTCTACCGCACAGGGAACATGATTGAGGTGCTGCGATCGCCAACCAGTCTTTCAGGCGAAGATGTGCTACCTGGTTTTGTGCTGGAGTTGCAAGGGATTTTAAATTAGCCGGACAAAATGGCATAAAAGCTTAAACAATTACAAAACGGGTTGCCTTTTGTCAAAAATCAGTGTTTAAATCGGCTTTAACTGTATTGACAAAGCCAAACGAAAAAATTTCTGCTTGAGCGTTAGTCATGTTTGAGCGTCAGAAGCTTGTAGCACGATTCGCAGCGGACTTCATTCAGGGTCGGTCTTACCGAACGATTGTGGAAGCTCGCCAGCAGGCCAACATTAAACTAGGCCAGCAGACTAAGCCGATGACAGCCTTAGCC
>JBAUTB010000107.1:0-9769 GCA_049582005.1 Gloeobacterales cyanobacterium
TTGATATTGCCGCACCGATTGGCACGCCCGTACTTGCTGTCAAAAGCGGCATCGTGATTGCTGCCGGAATGAATGCAGTCGGACACGGCTATGGCAACAGTATTGATATCCGTCATGAGGACGGGAGCATTAGCCGCTATGCCCATGCCGAGAAGATTTTGGTGCGTGTCGGCCAACCTGTCAAACAGGGAGAGCAAATTATGCTCATGGGATGTAGCGGACACTGTACAGGCCCCCATCTTCACTTTGAGATCCGTGTTGCGGGCAAGCCCGTAAACCCCAGGCCATACCTGTCCTAGTAGATGCGCGATAGATCCCGCCTCTACTGGGGTGTTGTTGTAAAATTTCTTTTGATATTTGAGCTATGGCGGTCCCATCTGTAGA
Source organism: Gloeobacterales cyanobacterium (assembly GCA_049582005.1). Classification (GTDB taxonomy): domain Bacteria; phylum Cyanobacteriota; class Cyanobacteriia; order Gloeobacterales; family PMM-0068; genus Sivonenia. The sequence continues at coordinate 385 of JBAUTB010000107.1, forward strand.
AAAACGTATCGATATAGCCAGTACCCTTCTATTTTTCGTCGGCGCAGGGATGGCGAGCGGCCTCCTGATCCTGCGCCTGTGGCGTAGCTACAACGGGGAGAATTGTTGGCTTAGTGCTTGGGAAAGTTTCTACCTGTCCAACTCTGGCCTCCTGATCTGGGCGGCGCTGATCATTCTGGGCTTGTGTGTCGCCAGTCGTTGGCTTTTGCAAGAATCCGTGAACCAGGAGTGGATTCATCCTGATGACCAACGCCTCACCCTTTGCATGATGCAATTTTGGTCGGGCGTTAGCTGGGCTATGATTATCTGTTTTGCCATTACAGGACTTGCGCACTGGCTGCAGCTAGATCTTCTCTAAGAACTCGGCAATGTTTTCTAGCTCAAAGTGTCCTGTCCGCACGTCTTGAGACTGAAACTTCGTCACTTCTTATTCATGGCCCGCGCCCCACTGAAAAGCAGGAATAATCCACTGCCCATGATGAACAGGGCAAAAGCGACAAGAACAGCATTCAAAATATTCATGGTTAATAGCCTAGGATACTCCATCTATTTCTGGATGGTGAATTCTATGGCGGCTATAGACCAGTTCAATAAACACGGAAAAATAACCTGTGAAGAAGCCCATAGGTACGAGGCGCAGCAGTGGTTGCAGAAGTTGGATACACTCAGGGTAGCTTCTGATTCACTACTATGACCCGCATTGCTCTGATTGACTATGGTTCTGGCAACCTCCACTCTGCTCGAAAAGGATTGTTGCAAGCAGGAAGTGGGTTCCCTGGGAACCCACTAGAAGTATTGGTGACGCGGGATGCTCAAGAAATCGATCAAGCCGATGGCTTAGTTCTGCCTGGGGTAGGCGCTTTTGACCCTTCGATCAAGAAGTTTCGGGAGTATGGCTTAGAAGCCCCGGTCCATCGCGCTATAGACAAGGGGAAGCCTTTTCTCGGTATTTGTGTGGGACTACAGATGCTTTTTGAAGGTTCTGACGAAGGCGTAGAACCGGGACTGGGCATACTGGCAGGGCGCGTAAACCGTTTTATGCCGGAGCCAGGACTGACCATTCCTCATATGGGCTGGAATCAATTAGACCTAAAACCGAAAGATTGTCCTATTTGGCGCGAGGTTCCTGGCAAACCTTGGGTGTATTTTGTCCATTCCTACTTTGCCGTCCCTCGTGATCTAGAGGTGATCGCAGCCACCAGCACCCATGGAAGCCAAACCTTCACGGCAGCGGTGTGGAAAGACAACGTAATGGCAACGCAGTTCCACCCAGAAAAGTCCTCCAGTCTTGGCTTGTCGCTCCTGGGAAATTTTCTTGCTTTTGTTACAAACTCCACAGGAGCAGAGCAAAAAATTTAGAAGGTTTAACGAGATTTTAACGAGATAGGCCCTTATTTTTATAGGCTCTAGCCAGCTCTTCATACTGTCGGGCGTGGTGAATCAAGCCTTCTGCTTCTTCCGGAGCAATCACACGCATAGGTTTGCCAGGAACTCCTGCCACAAGGGTATAGGGAGCTACATCCTTAGTGACCACGGCCCCTGCTCCCACGATAGACCCTTTGCCAACGGTCACGCCATTGAGCAAAATGGCACCCATCCCAATCATTGCCCCATCTTCTACGGTTGCAGAATGGATGATGGCCCGATGTCCCACCGTCACATAGTTGCCCAAAACGGTCGGGATTCCAGGGTCTCCATGAACTATGGCTCCATCCTGAACATTTGTAGAACGCCCAACCACAATGCGCTCCACATCTCCTCGGAGCACAGCTCCATACCAAATACTTACCCCCTTCTCAAGACTGACTGCACCAATCACCTGGGCATCTGGAGCAATAAAAGTCGCGAGGCTAAGATCAGGAGGCTCGAGAAACCATGGGTTCATACAATATCGAGAGCACTGTGCGTCAATAGCCTACAATTCAAGCCCTGCCAGGATTGCATATCCACTACAAAACGCAACAACATTAAGGACTCAGTATTTTCAGACGCTCCTAGAAGAAATAAGCTATATTCTCAATAAGCCGCTCTTCTTGATAATCCTATGGTCACGCAATATACTCCCGATACGCTCAAGGCAGAACTCAACTCCAAAGGATGGCGGCTGACCCCTCAACGGGAAACCATTCTCAAAATTTTTCAGGAATTGCCCGAAGGCAATCATCTCAGTGCTGAAGACTTGCACGACAAACTGCTAGAAGTAGATACTGGCATCAGCCTTTCCACAGTGTATCGCACGGTCAAACTGCTTTCCCGCCTAGGCATCCTCCGAGAATTAGAACTGGCGGAAGGACACAAGCATTATGAATTGAACCAATCCTATCCCCATCATCACCATCACCTCGTATGCGTACGCTGCAATCAGACCATTGAGTTTAAGAGCAACTCCATTCTGCAAGTCGGATCCAAACAGGCTCAAAAACATGGGTTTAAACTGCTGGATTGCCAACTCACCATTCATGCCGTTTGTCCAGAATGCCAAAGAGCGCTGATTCCTGGCTAAATCTATTCATTTCCAGGTAATGGGCAAGGCCGGAGACAAAGACCAAACTCTAGGTCCCCTATGGACTTCGGTTTCTTGGTCTAATACCTGTACCACTCGGTTATAGATGGCTTGAGCTTCTTCTAAGGAATTACCAATACTGGTCAGCCCGACTTTCCCGTACTCCGATAGAGAACCAATGAGGTGAAAGACCGTACCGGTCTGTGTACTGCTATCAAAATGAAGCCGATGGTAGGCAATGATATCCATCAAATCGCTGGGCAATAAGCCTCGGTATTGGTCTTTTTGCAAATTGTCAGACGCTATATAGTATTTGGCATGACCTTGCTGACTATAAAAAAGTCCATTCGTGAAATTGTAATGACCATGCGTCAGGAACTTGAGGGTCATAAAAGGATGGGTCGTCCCTCCCTTGCGCAAATTGATTTCAATAGCCTGAAGGTCCCAGGAACCATTCGATTGCTGCACTGCAATAAAATCAACACCAAACCTTTCTAGTACTCCTTTTTCCGCTAAATTTTCCCCAATACGCAACCCCAATTCCTGCAAATCTAAGCGATAGGGTGCGTCCGCTGGGAAGGAGCAACCCAGAAAAATTTGGCCATCAGGTCCGCCTAGGATCTGATCATGAGTAGATAGAATTTCCACTTCACCGGTAGGCGCAATCCGTCCTTGGACACTGGGGGAGCGCTTCTGTTCACCTTCTATAAAAGCTTCAACAATCGCCCCTAGTTCTGGAATACGACTGCTGAAACTCATCCAGGTCTCGCCCGTGGACTGGAACCGTAACGAGGAAAAGTGCTCACCCAGAGCGTCAACTCTCTGCGCATGAGACTCAGTCAATTTCTTGTGAATCGGTTCCAGGTCGAGCAGTGCATTGCCTTCCCCAGAAAATCCGACATCAAGCTTGACCACCATCCTCTGCAAATCGGGCTGCCGTTCCCATAGCTCCGCTGCCGCTTCCGCCAAGTCTTCTGTCGTCCACACCAACGGACTACCATCGGGATGAGGCACCCCACATTCCGCAAAAACACGTCGGCTCCCACTTTTTGTCCCTAGATAGAGGAGTTCAGGGGCAGCGGCGAGGAGGGGGATCCCCAACTGTACGGACAACTCTTGTTCGAGGGGTGTGGAATTGTAGCAGATGATGTAAGACCGTTCTGGACGAAGAGCCTGACGAATGCGCTCTATCAAGCGCGGACGTTCTAGAATTTTTTGGGTAAGCGGTTTCTGAGAAGAGTCATAGGTAGCAAGCAAGAGCAAACGGTCATGGGCGTGAGAGAAAGGAATACCCGGCAATAGTTGCAGATAATAATCCACCACAATTGGATGTAAAGGCTGAGAAGTAACATAGACCAGGCGGGTCCGGGGATTCCAAAGCCGAATCAGAGAGAACAACAGCCGTTCTTCATAGTGATGATTTCCAGGAATCTTTAAAAGTTCACGCTGGTCGATGCTATGGGAAGGGAGAACCAGAATGTCATAGTCCCCCAGGTCAAATTCTTCTATCTCCCGCCAACGTTGGCGCAGTTGCGCCTGGAGCGCTCGGAAGCTATCGGGTATGTCGGTATGCAGCATGTTCTAGGGCCCACCTCGAGCCTCTTGCTTGCATATTAGCTTTCTTTCCTCCCTGGCGGTATGAGCTGTCACCTAGAGTTACAGTTAGACTTTAGACTATGAGTCTTTCACCACTTTTCACAGAGCAGTTTTGGGGACGGGGCGTTCCTTTTCCCTACGATGAAATTATTGATGTGCGCTCTCCTTCAGAATTTGGGGAAGACCATATTCCAGATGCTATTAATCTACCCGTCTTAGAGGATGCAGAACGGGCCGAAGTCGGGACCCTCTACAAACAAGTGAGTCCATTCTCCGCCCGCAAAGTGGGAGCCGCTATGGTTTCCCGGAATATCAGCCGCCATTTAGAGAGTCACTTTGCAGACAAAGACAAAGATTATCAGCCTTTGATTTATTGCTGGAGGGGGGGACAACGTTCGGGCAGCATGGCGAAGGTCTTGGTGCAGATTGGCTGGCGCGTTACCCTGTTGCAGGGAGGTTACAAGACCTATCGGGCCCATGTCCGCCAGCAATTACAAGACCTTCCCGAGCAGTTCACCTTTCGGATATTGGCGGGTTCGACAGGAACCGGAAAAACTCATGTCCTGAAACGTTTGGCCCAAAGAGGAGTCCAAGTCCTAGATTTAGAAGGTCTGGCCCAACACCGGGGTTCTCTACTGGGAGCCCTCTGGGAAATTTCGCAACCGACCCAGAAATACTTTGAATCACTCTTACTCGAACAATTCCAACAATTTGATCCTACGCAACCGATATGGGTAGAAGCAGAGAGTAACAAGATTGGACAAGTCTATATTCCACAAACCCTTTGGCAAAAGATGCAACAGGCAGAGGGCATCGAGATCCAGATGCCCTTAGCAAAACGTATTGAGCACCTTTTAGAGGAATATCCCCATCTCGTCACCCATCCTGAAGTCCTGAAGCAGAAGCTTGAACAGTTAAAGTCCCGCCATGGAAAGCAGCAGTTAGAAGTGTGGAACCATCTAATCGATACACAGCAATGGGAAATGTTTATTGGCATGCTCCTGGAACAGCACTATGACCCTAGCTATATGCACTCCTTCTACCGTTGTTATCCCAACGTTCAGAAAACAGCTTTGCTGTTAGATACCTCTGGGGAGCAGATAGATAGGTTTATCCATAATGTTTTGGTCCCGGCCCAGAGCCCTCTAGGAAATTCTATCTATGCCTCATCTCGCCCGCATTGATATCTATCCGATTAAATCCTTAGATGGCTTGACCTTACCCCAAGCCACGGTACTTTCTAGTGGAGCCCTCCAGCATGACCGGGAATTTGCCCTATTCGATGAACAAGGGAAGTTTGTGAATGGCAAGCATAATAAAAAAGTACATGCTATCCGCTCATATTTTGATATCCATACACAAGCCCTGAGTCTCCAGATAGAGGCACAAAAGCAAGTTTTTTATATTCATGAAGAACATCTTAAATTAGAAACTTGGTTTAGTGACTATTTTGGGTTTCCTGTTAGCTTAAAACAAGCTTCTCAGACAGGATTTCCCGATGATACCTATTCTCTAGGACCAACCGTAATCAGCACAGAGACTCTCAAGGAGGTCAATTCCTGGTTCCCGAGTTTAAGTCTGGATGAAGTGAGAAAACGCTTTCGGGCCAATCTCGAAATTGATGGAGTTCCAGCATTTTGGGAAGACCAATTAGTTGCGGAGGAAGGTCAAGTCGTTCCATTTCAGATGGGAGAGGTCGTTTTTGCGGGAGTGAATCCTTGTCAGCGTTGTCCAGTGCCTAGCCGAGATTCATTGACCGGAGAAGCGTATCCAGATTTTCAGGAGATATTTGTCAGCAAGCGAAAAGAAAAACTTCCTTCATGGACTCTAAATGCTCGTTTTAATCATTTTTATAAACTGGGTGTAAACACACGGGTTCTTGATAAGGGCAGCAGTAGTATTTTAAATATAGGAAATCAGGTAAAAATCTTAGAACACCCAGCAAATACTGTAGGCAAGCAAATTGATCTCAAGACTCATAGTGCAGATGAGACCTATTAACATGATCTGGATATATGCCAAATATCTTGAATTTGCAAAGCACCTCTATTTGACGCATTCTGGCAGTAGACAGATGATGGTACGAAACGAGCAGCCGTGAAAACATGTATGCAGTAGTCTCCCAGCTAGATGATCAGCACCAGCAGCTTACTAAAAATCTCTGGACTGAATTGGAAAAGAAGTTTGGCCTACAGGGTGCTTACACTAAATCTTTTCCCCATTTTTCCTACCATGTAGCTCAGGAGTATGACCTAGGACTTCTGGAACCTCTGATTCAACGCACTGCCCAAAACACAAAAGAGTTTGAAGTCAGCACCTCAGGATTGGGAGTGTTCACGGGAAGCATGCCCGTACTCTATATCCCAATCGTCCGCACCCAAGAATTATCTCAGGTTCATCAAGCACTATGGCATGAGGTTTCTAAGATGGGCTCAGGCATCATTGATTACTACCATCCTGAACGTTGGCTGCCCCACATTACCCTTGCTTTTAGCGATACTCATCGCGAGTATTTTCCAGCAGTTATTCAGTTGTTGAGTGAACAAACGTTTAGTTGGAAAATCACGGTTAACAACCTATCTCTCCTGGAGAGCACAGGGCAAGAACCGAAAAAGCATTTCCAATATAACTTTAGATATTGATGCTGCTCAGTCTCCCACGCAAGCCATTCCGCCTCCTATGAACCTCTTTTAGGCCCCTTAAAATTGCTCTTTAGCGTAAAGCAGAAGACCAAAACGCGCTTACCTCACCCTATCCCTAGCGTTAGGATAGAAGCATGAACAAACAACTCCTTGTCGGCTTACTCAGCAGTGCTCTTCTGGTTACGGCAGCACCTAGTTTCGCTATCGGTTGGCAGGACTTACTCCGGGGAGCAGCCCAGTACTACTCGGTATCCAATCTTTCTCCCCAACAAGAAGTCGCCCTGGGACAACAAATTAATAAACAGCTCGTTTCTACGGAAGTAAAGCTTAACTCCGACCCTAGACTCAACGAACTGGTGCAACAAGTCGGTCAAAGAATTGCTCAAGCCAGTGATCGGCCTAATTTACCGTATACTTTCCAGGTAGCGCAGGATAACAGTGTTAACGCTTTTGCGACCTTGGGCGGCTTTGTTTACGTGACAACTGGTTTGCTCCAAGCTACCAATGGGGATGAAGCAGAACTGGCAGGCGTCCTTGCCCATGAGGTCGGTCACATCTCCGCAAGACATAGCATACAGCAGATGAAGCAAGCCACAATTGCCCAGACAGGCAGTGCGCTACTGGGGGTGGATCAGAATACTTTGGTAAACATTGGGGTTGGACTCGTCTCCCGGAGCTATGGTCGCGAAGATGAGTATGAAGCAGACCGTCTAGGCATTCATACCCTAGCGCGGGCAGGCTATCCCGCTGACGCTCTCCCCCGATTTTTGAAAAAGCTCTACAGTGCGAATAGTGTGCCTGAATTCCTGAGCACCCACCCTGGTCCTCAAAACCGGGTAGCCCGCTTAGAGCAGATGATTCAAGCTGAAAGACTACCTACCTCCGGGCAGCTGCGCTAATCTATGGTCCCTTGTAGTTAAGGGGATCATAGATTAAAATTCTGGAACGGGAGGTGGGGTGATGCCAGCGAAGTCTTTAGGTCCACTGTAATTAGCGAATATTTGCCAACTAGTAGTCACAGGCTTGAACCTAGAACCGCTAACTCCGCCATGAGTTTTGAAATTATCAAAACCACTCGTAGTACTTGCCCAAGAATCAAGACCGATGTTAGCAATGTAACCGAGCTTTTTACAATCAGTTAAGTCTGTTCCTACATTGGGAATACAACGCATTGCTTGGGAAACTACTACAGCTTTAGCGTCTGCCCAGCTGATATTAAATCTATTGCCGAACCCATGGAAGTTATAGCCAACTGCACCATCTTCTACTTTACGACCTGTAGAATCTCCAGCACCAGAAGCAGCATTCCCAATCCCTGAACGCGCCGATTTATGCCCTTGTGCTTCATCCCTGATATCGGCTCCAGTAGCTTGGTTGTTGACAAAATCTTCAGCAAAAGCAGCTCCATTAGCAGGCTGTTTTACGAGCCTAACCCATTTGTTCTGTTTAATTGAATAGTAGTCTACGACAAGGTTAGTAAACTCGATTCGAGCATTAGGTATAGATTTACGCGTATTAGGTCCGTTGCAAGCATTATAGATCTGATTGTAGCCAGCCCCTGCTAACTGTTGACCTCTCCCTTTAACAGCTTTAGCAACATCCTCAAGACCACTGCCCCCACCATACTTCCATGAATAGCTATTGGGGACTCCGCAGGGGTACCCTATGCTTCGGGCAGAGGAATTAGATGCTAGTTTGCCATTCTCTCCTCCAAAATCAAAAGCAATAGCTGCTTCAAATTGAGCTTGCGTAAAACGAACTCCACTTGAATCTGGAGCAGGCTTTTGCGCTAGAGCGGGTGATGCTTCTGCGAGAACCTCACAGGTCTTGGCTACACCGAGAAGTATTCCATCAGAACAGTCTGCAGAGGTTTGAGGTTCCTGCGCTAACAGTTCTGGATGCTGGTAGACCTCTTCGTTTTTACCGCTGCCTGTGGGGCTCCACACTCCCATGGGCAGGGCAATGAACAGTGGTGCAACATACAAAATGCTCTTTATATTCATTGTGAGACCTGAGTTAGACCTAGTTTACCGAGATGGGCAACCCCCCAACAGGAGCTTTGCCAGGAAAAGTCTAGCTAGTTTCTGAATGGCAAATTTAAGTATAAATACTGCAATTAAGGATACTTTACCATCGTATGTAGGGATAATCGTGTTTGCGATTCCTACCTATCTCCATCGCCTTAGGGCTTATGAGTTGCTTCATACTTATTTAGCTTAGCTTGTTGCTGCTGTGGTTAATTACGACAAAAAGAAGTCCCCTTTAGATAAGGGGACCATAGATTAGAACTGTGGAACGGACGGGGCCGGAATCCCTGAAAAATGGGGAGGGCCACTGTAATTAGCGAATATTTGCCAATCAGTAGTCACAGGCTTGAACCTAGAACCGCTAACTCCACCATGAGTTTGGAAATTATCAAAACCACTCGTAGTACTTGCCCAAGAATCAAGACCGACGTTAGCAATGTAACCGAGCTTTTTACAATCACTTAAGTCTGTTCCTGTATGGGGAATACAACGCATCGCTTGAGAAACTACGATAGCCTTGACATCTGCCCAGTTGATATAAAATCTATCGGGGAACCCATGGAAGTTATAGCCAACCGCACCATCCTCTACAAAACGGCCTGTAGAACCTCCAGCGC
>JBAUTB010000108.1:0-2956 GCA_049582005.1 Gloeobacterales cyanobacterium
CACATAAATCCGTCTAGCCGGGATTTAATATTTAGAACTAGCAGGTTTAATAGGCCAATATTCTTAATAGCATCTTTTCCGGTTGAGAACTCTCGAAGCCCTGTTTTATTTATATTTATGGTTTTGAATTTATCGAAAATGATAAGCCTCTTTGAAGCATGCTCGAATAAGTACCTCAATCAAGACACTTTAACCGCGATCACCAGATCGTTGTAGTCAGTTTTTCTTGCCGCCTATCCACTAACTTCTGCAAATTACTTAGCGAATCTTACAAGCGCCTAAAAGCCATATAGAGTAAGCAGTTTGAGGTTTTTAACTCGGGTGCTGGGGGGCAAGTCGGTTTATAATTCGCTAAGAAATAATTTTATGCGGCGGTGTTCAGAATCCCGTCTTTTTAGGTAACACTCTGCCTGTATCTCTTGTATCCCAGCAGTTCTAGCCAATGGGGATGCTTTTTCCCATCAAGCAACTCAGTGGGAGAACTCGATTTCCTTTCAAGAGAGTGTGAGGCCAAGAACTGGCGATGATTGAGGTAGAACCTGATTAGGTCTAGATGCTTTTGCTCAGTGCTTGCCCGTCCTTGAAGTTGCTGGCTGAGGCTAAAATTGAAGTTTTCGACCATAGAACTGGCTCTGACTATTGGAGTTGTACCAGGGTGTTGAAATAGACCAAGCAAATTTTCTCTTTGACGGCGCAGTAAACAATGGAGATTGGTCGCAACACTTCGAACTCTGGGAGTGTTGCGCAGAATCTGCTCTATGGAATCAATGGTTTTATCGTAGAAGGCTTCTCGTTCGGCAGAGGTGTATTCCTTTGTCAGCGATAGAGCTTTATGGATCGTCCGACCGATGCCTCGCCTGAGCCTATCTATTGCATCCACATCAAAGTCAAGAAAATGTTTGAGCACTTTGATGTCTTCAAAGGTATGTGGGCATTTTTCAGGTGTGAGGTTGAATCTCTGAACTCTCTCCTCAAGCTCCTTTAATCCAGCGCGGCACTGACGTTCTTCCTTGCGGTAAAACAGAATGCAGCGTCCAAATTCACGACACAGATGGAATACATCGTAGTAGCAGGGCGTATTCGGAAAGATAGCTCTGAACCCACTGCGTAGAGGCTTACCTCCATCCGCCACCACATAATCGGGAGCATACCCCTTCTTTACCAAGGGTTTTAAGGCATTGATCCAAGCGACTTCTGAGTAGGTCACATCTTGGGTCAATAGAAAGCAATAGCGAGAGAGGGGTTCTACCGCGACCAAGATGGGCACGTCATGATGGAAATACTCATCATGACAGGCAATTTTAATGATGCTCAAATCTTGCTTATCATTGATGGTTAAGGCTTTTTGAGCGGCTTGAGCGGTGATGCTAGCAATTGTTCCTAGGGAAATGTGATGGTCGAATACATCCTCAATAATTCTCTGGGCAGCACGATACGATGATCGACCACAGAGGACAATGGAGAGAATAAGCTGTTCGAGAATCTCCATCGTGACCTTGATCTCAAAAAGAACCCTTTTGTCCTGGGGCTTCTTGATATCCTCAAACGCTTCACTGATCGCAGCCAGAGCAAAATTCTTCTGTTGATATACAAACTTTCGACTGACGCCATAGTCCTGAGCCAGATGTGTCACGCATTCACCTGCAAGGGCAGCCAAGGCCAATCTTTTTCTCTGTGTTGATGTGAGACGTGGCTTGGTCGTGACCATAGCAAGAGCGCCACCGAACCCAGAACCCTCTCCTTCCGCTCGAAACTGATACGGCATGACTTACCCGTAACCTCCTACGTTTTCAAAAGTTTCTCTCCCTCAGCTTTGAGAGACCCATCGCCATTGACATAGGCGTAAAGAGTTGCTGTTGTCATACCGAGTCTTTGAGCCACATTCGTTGCACAAGCCTGCGGATCGCTCATGGCTGTCATCGCCATTTGAAGTGTGGTCTTATCCATCTTGCGAGGTCGCCCCCCTAGCCGACCTCTAGCTCTAGCTGCTTGAAGCCCTGCCCTGGTTCGTTCCGCGATCAGTTCTCGTTCGTACTCTGCCAGCGCTGCAAATACCGCAAAGAAAAGACGACCGTTCGCTGTAGTGGTATCGATTTCCGCGCCTGCACCGGAGAGAACCTTAAAGCCTACCTTCCGGTTTCTCAAGTCATCAATCGTGATGATGAGATGTTTGAGATCGCGTCCTAAACGGTCTAGCTTCCAAACCACCAGCGTATTCTTCGGCTGAAGGGCCTTAAGACAAGCTTCCAAGCCAGGTCGTTGTTCTGTTTTTCCAGAAACCCGGTCATGATAGATCCGATTTTCAGCAACGCCTGCTTTTAACAAAGCATCCATTTGGAGATCGAGAACCTGGGATCCATCTGCTTTTGACACTCTTGCATAGCCAATGAGCACGCAGTCACCTTAAGAACAGCTAAAAAAGATAAGTGAAGGGAACTTATCTAGCTTTGAATTTTAGGTGAGTTTTCTTGCACTGATCAAGGGTGAATTGGTATGAAACCAGAAGCACAAAGAAAACGGTCGTTTTCTTTGTGGATGGGTCATGATCAAAAATCCCACAAACCCTTTGAGAGAGGGGTTTTTACTGTTACCTAGCGCTGAACACCGCCGGTTTAAGATGGTGATTTAGCGGTGATCTATGGGCTTTCAAAAGGGTGAGAATCCGCACCGTCCCGCGCCAGGATCCAGCATTAAGGTGCAGCCGATCCGGTTGAAGAAGGATATTGAGACGATTAAGAATAATCTGGCCGATTGCCCCCGCGATCTCTGTCTGTTTGTGTTGGGGATTAATACGGCGTTTCGAGCAAACGAGCTGCTGTCGATTCGCATGGGCCAGGTCAGAGATCTGAAGGTGGGGGATGTGCTGGATCTGCGCCAGTCGAAGACGAAGGCGTATCGACAGGTGACGCTCAACCGGAAGGCGATCGGGTCGATTCAGGAGTTGTTGGGGTCGCGA
>JBAUTB010000109.1:0-1857 GCA_049582005.1 Gloeobacterales cyanobacterium
GCACCTCGATGTCGGCTCATCGCAACCTGGGGCGGTAGTACGTCCCAAGGGTTGGGCTGTTCGCCCATTAAAGCGGTACGTGAGCTGGGTTCAGAACGTCGTGAGACAGTTCGGTCCATATCCGGTGTAGGCGCAAGAGCATTGAGAGGATTCCTCCTTAGTACGAGAGGACCGGGAGGAACGTACCACTGGTGTACCAGTTATCGTGCCAACGGTAAACGCTGGGTAGCCAAGTACGGAGCGGATAACCGCTGAAAGCATCTAAGTGGGAAGCCCACCTCAAGATGAGTGCTCTCATGGGGTTAACCCAGTAAGGTCACGGGAAGACTACCCGTTGATAGGCGGTAAATGGAAGTCTAGTAATAGATGAAGTTGAGCCGTACTAATAGACCGAGGGCTTGACCTCAAGAATCAAATTAAGTTTGGTGTCGGCTTCAAGGTTGACGAACATACCAACGAACAGCAATTTCTAATGATTTAAGTATCAAGGCTCATATGCAGGCTTCAGGGTTTCTCCCAACAGAGAAACGCTACAAGTTTCCTGGTGTCCATGGCGTAGTGGCCCCACTCCGACCCATCTCGAACTCGGTTGTGAAACGCTACAGCGGCGAAAATAGTTGGAGGGTAGCTTCCTGCAAAGATAGCTCGATGCCAGGTTTGTATTCCAAAAGAGAACCCCTGAGTCCATACCTGAGACTCAGGGGTCCTCTTTTGCGATGATGGATTTTCTGCTACTTCTCTTCATCTTTGGAGACGGTTTGACGCTTCGCAGTTAAAGGAGCAGTTGTTTGATTTAGAGAGAGCGTGCCTACTAAGGTGGCGGATTGCGCAGGGGTTTGTTTCGGGGCTGACTCCTGGTGCGGAGCGATCGCCCCTTCAATGATTACTGCGATTGAAGTCTGGTCTTTAGAGTTAGCACATAGCATCTTTGTAGAAACGTTTCCTGCCAGGCTTAAACGCTGATTTTGCCATTGGCCGCTTAAGGTCATCGGTTTAAAGGTGGCCTGACTTTTTGAGGTTTGCTTGGTCATACTCGCTGCCACGTAGACGCCCGATTGTTGTATCGATAGCGCGATCGGTTCTTGGATCTTGCAGTTTGATGAAGATGGCAGTGTCAATAGATAGTCTCCAGAAATACTTTGCGCAGTTTTAAGATTTGCCTCGCCGTAGCTTGTAACAAGACTGAATAAACCGATGACAAAGGCGATTGTGCCCCCATAAAATGTAAGGGATTTGATCTGAGAGCGATTCATATCTGCGGTTCCACCTTCAATTCATCTGGGTTAATGTCCAGTACGGATGCTAAGTGAGGCGTCAATTGACTATATTTGCGGGTAATCAGCAGAGGAGAAACGCATTGGGTCACTAGTGCATCGGCGTAGCGCCCCAGTGTTTGTCGTTCTAGCCCCCATTCTCGGCTGGCTCCCGCAATTGTTAAATCCACATTGGCAGAACAATCTACGACGGCCTGAATAGAGTCTAAATGGGTCTCTAAAATAGGGGTCTCAATTCGATCGCGAATCGAGGGGGGGAGCTGAGTCAATACGGCTTTGAATTCGCGGCTAAATTCACCGGCAGGTACGCCAGGACTAGTCACCCGTAGGACTTGGAGCTGAACATATTCTCCATTCATCAGCAGACGGAGTGCCAGCTCTAACCCTAATTCGTTATGGAGACTGGTTGCATAGGGTACGAGAATCTTTGTGATTTGCTGCAATCCTCGATCTACAAAGACGGCAACATCGGTACGGGATGAATTCAGCAGTTGCCCCACTCGGCCGCCGAGTCGATTTTGATCGAAGACGGGCCGATGCCAGCCCACTAAAATTAAGTCTGCACGATCTAAGGTTGCAATAC
>JBAUTB010000110.1:0-10750 GCA_049582005.1 Gloeobacterales cyanobacterium
CATAGAAAATGGTCACTAACCCCAACTCCCGCATTACAGGCAACAGGTTTTGGATCACACGGGTACCCCCGAAGGGTCCTGCCGAAACGCCACAGAGGCCGACCGCTTTGTGAATGTATTCTTTCAGGCAGGTATCTAGAATGTGTTTGAGTAAGCCCGGATAACCATGGTTGTACTCCGGAACAACGATGACGAGCCCATCGGCCCGTTCCATGGTGGCGGAGAACTGGGGGTCTTTCAGGGATTCGCCAGCATCATTGATAGCGATGGAGATCGTACGAATATCAATTAACTCCGTTTCTAGACCACCCCGTGCAGCGATCTGCTCCACGATAAATTTGGCCACATATTCACTTTGACGACCTTGGCGGGGCGTACCGAGAATGACCGGAATAAATAGGGATGAATCGGACATGGCTCTATTGCTCCTGATAATTCCAGAGCAGACCACCATCCACAAAGAACGTGCTGCCTGTGATGTAGTCCGCGTCAGCAGAGGATAGAAAGGCCACCAGAGAAGCAACATCCTGCGGCTGACCTAATCGGCCCAGAGGAATATTTTTGAGTAAAGCCCCTAGTTTCTCTGGATCATTCAAGAGTTTGCTATTAATCGGTGTCTCAATCGCGCCTGGAGCTACGTTGTTAATCGTGATGCCCAAGGGTCCCAGCTCAACGGCCAGGTTTCGGGTCAACATCTTCATCCCGCCTTTACTGGCACAATAGGCTGTGAAATTTGGAAAGGGCAACTCCTCATGGACTGAACTGATGTTGATGATTTTTCCCGGTCTTTTGGTTTCGATGAGGTGCTGAACAAAAGCTTGCGTAGCAAAAAAGACTCCCTTCAAATTCACATCCATCACGGAGTCATAATCCGCTTCTTTGACTTCCCAAAAGGGGGCATGCTTTTCAATACCGGCATTGTTCACCAAAACATCGAGCCTACCAAAGTGCGCAATGCTTTCTGCAATCAGCTCGCGGACCATATCCACACTGCCCAAGTCCGCCTGAACGGTGAAGCCTTGTGAGTTTGGGCACTTAGCCATATAGCACTTGCCTCCAGCAGCCTGTACCTTTGCTAAGGTTTCCTCTGCCCCTTCTGGATGGGAGCGATAGTTGATCACCACATCGGCTCCTTCTTGAGCAAGACGCAGTACGATACCTTGTCCAATTCCCTGACTACTGCCTGTCACTAGAGCGACCTTACCTTCCAGCCTCATAAACGTTCTCCTTATGAATGAGGGTTCTGTTTTCTCGTGATTAACCATTTCTCAGGGCAGCACCCGCCTTGTTCTATCCATCAGCACGAGAATTTTGCTCTCGGTGTACGTCAATTGTTGCTTAGCGTAAAAAAAATAGATGATCCGGGGCTAAGGAACTCAGTTTAAAAAGATGATTTTCTGGTTAAAAAATTTTCAGGCCGTTCTCAGGAAAATCTAAGCCAAGGATGCTGATGCTATGAACGGCCTGGCCTACAAAGTCCCCCACAGCGAATGCCGCACATAGCCTTTGGCCTTCGCAGCGTAGTTGGGGGGATTTAGGGGGCATCTGAGCAGAGATAAATATAAAACAGCTTTTTGATCTACGCTTACCCTATTAAGCGCGCTTCAAGAGGGAGGCTGATGGACAGAGCAGCGCAGGTCCAATGGCTTCAGCAAAATACGATTCTGGGAGCTTTATCGACTGAAGTGCTGGCCGCGATTGCGGCTCAAGTGCAGGAAGAATCTATCCCAGAAAATTATCGACTGATTCTGGAGAATACCTATCCCCAAGCTTTTTATTTTCTATACTCAGGACGATTAGAAAGTTATCGATCACGGAAGACGGACGTAGCAGATGTCCTGAGTTTATTACCAGGGACTGTTTTAAACCTCAAGGAGTTGCTGCTCGATCAACCTGTAGAACGAACCGTAATTACCCTTTCTGATTGTTCCTTCTGGAAGGTTTCTCGAGAGGCTTTCGTCGCCCTAGCCGAGCAGTACCCGGAGATTAACCGCGCTGTTTCCCTGCAACTGGCGGAAGAACTAGCGCAGGTTTCTTCCCAATTGGCTTTTGAGCAGGAACGACAGGTTAGATTGCGGTCCTACTTGGTTCCGAAAGCTAAGCGCGGCATTGTCGGCTCCAGCCGCTATGCCAAGCGCCTGCGGGAAGATATTCAAAAAGCAAGTGCAGACCGCCTACCGGTGATTATCTTTGGCGAGCCGGGATTGAACAAAGACAATATTGCTGCACTGATTCAGTTTGGCTCCTGCGATCGCCGAGAACCCCTGATCAAAATCGATGGTGATCAGCTCAAAGCGGATGGGGCAGAACTATTCGGTCAAATTGGGGGTGACCTGGGTCTCCTGGGCTGGCTCGGCAAGGGCACCTTGATTCTCAATAACGCTCAAGAAATTCCCCCTGGCTTACAGGATAAACTGGCGGCACTCCTGAAAACAGGAACCTACACTCCCGTGGGTCTGAGTCAGGACGAGGCTGAGGAACATAAACCCCTTCATAGTCAAGCTCGAATCATCATCACCACGGAAAAGCAACTGCCTCGATTAGATTGTAAAAACCTGATTGGGCACTGGATCAAGGTTACTCCCTTACGGGTGCGCAAGACGGATATTGCAGCGCAAGTCCAGTACTACGTCAGTGTCTTTTGTCGGGAAAGAGGCATCCCTCGTCCACGGGTAACGCCAGAGGTCATTCGTCGACTACAAAGTTATGATTTTCCCAATAACTTATCAGAACTGGAAAGCCTAATTGCGCGGGCCCTGATTCAGGCCAATGGGGCAAAAGAACTGACGGAAGCAGTGTTCTGGTCCATGAGTAGCAAAACCAAGCGCTTTCGTCTGAACCTGCTCAATGCCTTTCCACAACTACGTCAATTTTTGCGCAGTTCCTGGTGGCCTGACCGTATCAACTACGGGTTGGTTTTACCCTTATTTCCGGTGGTCGTCTTTATCCTGTTTTGGGGACCCCAGGACCGAGCGCACAACATTGGACTGAATCTTTTTTGGGCCTGGTGGTGGCCTGTAGTCCTATTTTTGTTTCCTTTTTTAGGGCGGGTTTGGTGTGCTGTTTGCCCGTTCATGATTTACGGGGAAGTGATCCAAAAGCTCTCGCTGTGGCTTTTTCCCCGCAAGCTAAAAGCCTGACCCCGCAATGCTTCCGAGAAATGGGGCGGTTGGTTCCTCTTTGGATTGTTTAGCTTGATTTTGCTCTGGGAAGAACTGTGGAGACTGGAAGATACCGCGTACTTATCAAGCTGGTTGCTCCTGTTGATTACGGCGGGAGCTGTTATCTGCTCCCTTTTGTTTGAACGTCGTTATTGGTGTCGCTATCTCTGCCCGATTGGAGGCATGAATGGCTTGTTTGCCAAACTCTCCATCACGGAGCTACGAGCCCAGCAGGGCATTTGCTCAGCCACCTGCACCACCTACCAATGCTACAAGGGTGGACCACAGAAGGGAGAAGGTCTGGAAACAGGGGGGTGTCCTGTTTATTCTCATCCAGCCCAACTACAAGACAACCGAAATTGTGTCCTCTGTATGACCTGTCTCAAAGCCTGTCCCCATCGCTCTGTTGAATTCAATCTCCGCCCACCGGGCATTGAACTATGGACCACCCATACGCCCAGCTATTACGAAATCGCTTTATTGTTTTTGTTATTTGGAGCAGTCCTTTTACATCGCTTGCCAGAACTTGAGGGACAATTTGGCTGGAATTTGCATTTGGAAAATTTTGCCCTTCATGCGGGGGTATCGGTGGTGGCCTTGCTGGTACCAGGGGTGATTGCTCTACTGGCCCATGCGCTGATCCGCTTGCTCAACCAACGAATCAAACCCCGACCTTTCTTGGAGCTGGCCTACGGTTATTTGCCTCTTGTTTTGGGCGGAAGTCTTGCCCACTACTTACGTTTAGGCTTGACGGAAGGAGGACGCATCCTTCCGGTCACGCTCGCCACTTTTGGGTATAGCGGAGGAGGAATGCTAGATACATGGATTACCGTGGCTGATCCGATTGTGATCGCTTTTCTTCAAGGAGTTACCCTCATTTTTAGTGTCTGGCTCAGTATTTTGCTTACCCAAAAAATTGCTAAACAGCCGTTCCTATCGATTTTGCCGCAACATTTGGCAACTTTTAGTATTGGTGGTGTATTGTTCTGGAAAGTAATGGTGGGATGGTAGCTTTCGACTCTGAAAAAGAAGATATCCTTTTATCATTTTTGATTGATCATCATTTTTAAGGTTTCGAGAGGAAAGAGAGAAGAAGCCTGCTTATATGGGACTACATTGCCATCAGGACTGATTACATATTGAACGCCTGCTTCTTCCCGGCTACCGACCACAATACCTGCTTGATAGGCTAATTGAAACCATTGCTCAAAAGCAGGATCTCGGACTTTTTTTGGTGCCAGGCTCCCTTTCGCATCCACCTCATAAGCAAGCCCTACATATCCTGTGATGTTGTAAAGGAGCTGGTGAATATATCGATCTAACTCAGCCTCATCCTGGATTTTGGGTCGGTAGAAGGCCTTAACTTCTTCTTCTACGCCCATGCGATCCAGCCGATCGTGTAATTGCTGCTTGTCCCCTGAGAAATATGCCTTGCGAGCCGTATCATCTCTCAGAAACTGTAGAACAACCGAAACAGGTACTCCTCGTATAGTCCCAAATTGCATGAACCATAGGGCTCCACCGAGCGCAGCCACCATGGCCGCAAGGAAGAGCAGACCTTTGATAGAGCCCATATCCAAGGAGACCCTGAATTTCCCTGGCTTGCCAGCTTTTGCCAGCGGTCTTGTCCGCTTGGATGTTCTATTCATCACAGGCTCCAGCAAGCAATTAAGATTATTATCTATCCTCACAGACGATCATAATAGATATAGGAAAGAACGTGAAAGTCTCTAGATATGCGCATTCAAGCCTCTGTACTTGTTCATTTAGGGTTTGGTAAGTACGTCCGCTCGGATCGGGTGACCGCTATTGTGCCCATCGAGGAGGATCGTGGTCCTGGCCGACGCACCTTTGTCTACCTAGAGGGAATGGCCGATCCGATAGTGGCATCACGGGCCGAAGACTCGATCGTGCGTGATCTTGTGGAGGAGCCGCGCGAGGTGACCCAGTCCCGCCAACAGCAAGAGATCCTGCGCGATCTGCTCCTCGACCTCACCAAGGTGAATATTACCGTCCGCCGGATCACCCGTGATGAAGGTGGCATCGATCTCGACCATCTCGAACGTCGAATCCGCGAAGTAATCGAGGACTGAGCAGGGCTTCCGTGCTTTACGCTAACATCGGAATAGCGGCTGGTCCCTCAGCATCTAGCCAGGGTTCGTATCATGTCACAGACTACCTCTGGAATAAAGAAGAAAGGCAAGCCCCTTCCTTCGAAGTTCATTATCGGGTTTGGCAAATTTGTTTGGACAACGCTCTGGCAGATCATGATGGCGAGACTTGCCCCACGTGATTCGTCAGGAGCGTACATTCGTCCTGCCAGCCAGTTCACAAACTCTGTTGGGACCAATCTTTATCCGCCAGTAAAGGGACGCTATCGCCTCTATGTGGGTTTGGGATGTCCTTGGGCTCATCGAACGCTCGTGGTCCGGGCGCTCAAGGGACTCGAAGAGGTAATATCCGTTACCCTTGTCGCTCCTTCACCTACGGAAGGGGGATGGGTATTTACCCAGGAGGAAGAGGGTTGTCGCAGCCTGGCTGAACTATATGAGTTGGCGAAACCTGGCTACAGAGGGCGTTCTACGGTCCCAGTGCTATGGGACACTGAGACGAAGACGATTGTCAACAACGAAAGTGCAGAAATTATTGTGATGCTCAACTCGGAGTTCAACGAGTTCGCGAAGCATCCCAACCTAGACCTCTACCCAGAGCACCTAAAAGAGCAGGTAGACCAGTGGAACGAGAAGATCTATCCCTCGGTGAACAATGGGGTCTATCGCTGCGGCTTTGCCCAAACCCAAGCGGCTTACGACACAGCCTGCAGTGAGTTGTTCAAAACACTGGACGAGATTGAGGCAGCCCTGGAAACCAAACGATACCTGTGTGGAGACCGCGTTACCCTTGCCGATGTTCGCCTGTTTACTACCCTGTTCCGGTTTGATATCGTCTACCACGGGCTATTCAAATGCAATCGTCGGCGAATTCAAGACTATAAGAACCTAGGGGCTTACCTTCGTGACCTCTATCAGCTTTCCGGAGTGGCTAATACCTGTGACCCGGACGTTGTTAAGCGGGAGTATTACGGTAACCTATTTCCCCTCAATCCAGGCGGTATCATCCCTTCCGGTCCTGAAATGAACCTCCTCAAATCCCATGGTCGCGAAAACGTTGGTAGAGAACCCGTGCTAGAAGGGTAAATAGCAGTGCGGTAACCGCACCTATATCATCTCGTAAAGACGCAATATATCGTGTCTCTCATCCAAAAATAAGCCCGGACCCCTGAGGGACCGGGCTTTAAGACTACACCGGAAGCTTAGTAACGACGGCCGCCGCCACCACCGCCGCCATAACCACCACCGCGGTTACCACCACCAGAACGTTCCGGTTTGGGCTCAGCCTTATTAACGCGCAGTTCGCGATTATCTAAGGTTGCACCGTCGAGTTCCTTGATGGCAGCATCCTCAGCTGCGGCATCTTCCAGGTCTACAAAAGCAAAACCACGGGGACGCCCTGTTTCACGATCGCTTGGGATCTTGACAGACTTTACGGTACCAAACTCAGCGAAAGCATCCGAAATCGTTTGCTCGCTTACAGAAAAAGGCAGATTGCCAACAAATATCGTCATTTTTTGTCTCAATAAATTACTTTGACCAACTCAACGAACAAGGACAAAAAATGACCCTACTGCTGGATTAGACTTCACTATTCTAACAAATCCGAGAGAATTAATTGGGGTTATCTCGACAAAATGTCATAGAGTATCTCCGGTGAACGAAGAAGCTGAGAAAAGAAAGGTTTCTCAGTAAGCTCAAAGGGCGAGTAACAACCCACAAATTAAGGCTAAAGCAGAGGGCTGCCAGAGAAAGCAGAATGTAGGTTGGAGCCATAACAACTCCCAATAGAATCCAGCTAAAGACATGTAGGACAAGCGCTATGGCCGCCAGAGAGCCAAGGGCAGCAGCCAAGCGCACTTCAAGCTGTGGCCGCTGGCGTTTGAGCCAATAGATTGCGGCGAACGTAAACAGCAAGGTCGTAGGAATCAGTACGGTACAGATAGCAATACAGTAGGTGATAGAGAAGGCGCACAAGGACGACGAGCTGAAGACCAGGTGAGCATGGGTAAGTGCCGACATAACGAGATCATGACCTGCAAAGGGCAGAGCGGCAAGGTGATATCTTCTCAATCCAGTAGGAGTAAAGGATGAATACCACCTTAAAATAGGTTCCCCATGTCGAACTTTCAGGCAGACGTGTGGAACCTAAAACCAACTTGCCGAGTTAATTTCACTATATCTAGCTTTCCCTTCGAACTCGCTTGCTATAAGCATCTCTTAAAACTGTTGCTTACTTCATTCAGTTCATTCAATAAAGAGGCGAAAGCTTTTGAGCCCTCGCCTCATGGCTGAATCAGAGTGGAGATTAACCTTTCACGTAGCACATGGAATAAGAATCATTGCGAACCATGAGGACGCGTTTACCGTTAGGACTATTTAAGACTTGGTAGTGAATGATGCCGCCACCACAGCCTCCTTTGAAGTCCTGACTGGTCCAACCCTTGGGATGGGTCTTCTCAGAAACATAGAAGGGTCCTTCATCGTATTGAACCCCCAGCAGCGCGAGCGCCTGAAGGACTTCTTCTTCGAGCATGGCAGGACGCTCACTTTCCTCAATCGGAAATAGGCTCACGGAAGGTGCGGTCGCACTTGCCGTTTGGGTTTTGCCATTTCCGTGGCTGCTCTTGCCATTCCCATTTTCCACTTCCGGTGCTGCTACAACAGGAGCAGCACCATTTACAGGCGCAGGCGTCGGTTCTGGCTGGGCTATGGGGGTAGTAACCTGAGGAGCCAAGAGCGCCATGTAGTTCGCTGGAGCTTCCTGGAGGACCTTACCGATAGCATCTGCCAAGCTGACCACTTGGTCTTGCTCAATCACTTCCACCGCAGGACCTCGAATACCCCGTAGATGCTGTGCTACTTCCGTCAAAGGCACCCGGTGTGCAAGGAGCAAAGAACTCAGCCGTGCTACCGCTTCACAGAAAGCATGGAGGTCACTGCTCCCAGACTTACCGGCGTTGGCTTGGATTTCTCTGGGACCTTCCTGGTCATAGTGCACAGAAACTAAGATTTCTCCCCAAGTGCGGGTTTGCAGCTTACGACTAAACCCAAAGAGGACCTCAGAACGCTCACGCACAGCAGGGATAGGCACTGTAGTCACCTCATGGATCACAGCAGCACTATGCCCTAAGGACGCTTCCAGAGTGGGAGCCCCTTCGGGAACAGGTTCTTCCTCCAGCGCCCCAATTTTCACAGGTTCGGACTCCAGAGTTCCTTCCCGATAGATCGTGATGCCCTTCAGCCCTTTCTTTTGAGCAAAGCGATACATCTCTTTGATTTCATCTACTGTAGTATTCCGGTCGCAGTTAATTGTTTTACTGATACTGGAATCCACCCAAAGTTGCCACTGCGCCTGCGCAATGACATGCCATTGCCAGGGAACTTCGCGGGAAATCTTAAAGGCATTGGCCACTTCAGGATTGTTTTTGGCAAACTCCGTACTCTGCAGAGAGCCTGTCTTCAGGACAATTGCCTTGTCTTCCTCAGACAATTCCAACTCGTCCACATAGGAGTTGAGAATTTGCACCCAGTTCTGCTTGGAATTAGAAGCATCCACATACACCTGCTTCCAAATCGTCAAACCAAAATCCGGTTCAAAAGCCCAAGAACAATTGGCTAACTGGGCAATCGAGCCAGTAGGGGCAATACTCAACACCGTTGAGTTGCGACGGGGAACCTGTTTGAGCGGCTGCATCGCATGGAGCGCCTGCTCCCCATCGTAGTGCTGACCTCCTTCATCAACCCAGGACTCAAACTTATTGCCCGTTCGGACATTGCTAATCTCATCCCAAACGCCACAGGGACCTTTGAGTTCAGCTAAATGCTCGGAAGCACGGTAGGCCCGGTTCGCAATAAAGCTGCCGACGCGGTCAACCTCTGCAATATGCTCCTCGCTGTCATAGGGAATCTGACGGACCTTCAGCCAATCAGCCCAACCCATAATCCCCAGACCTAGCTGGCGATAGCGGTTACGCACATTTTCCCGTTGAGCTTCTGTCGCAAAATTGGCAATGTTGAGGATATTGTCAAGGAAACGCACTGCTATTTCCACCGTCCGACCAAAATCTTCCCAATCCAAATCGGCCTGTCCATTTGGGCCTCTCTTGGTAAAGCGAGGAATAACCAGAGAACCTAAATTACAGGCAGAGTTGGGGGGCAAGAAAATCTCACCGCAGGGATTGGTGGTCGTGATGAACTCGCGAATGGGGCTCTTCTTCTTGGCACTGTCGATAAACAACAGGCCTGGATCGGCGGTGTCATAGGCAAACTGAGCAATCTTGTCCCAAAGTTCTACGACATAGGGGTCTTTTTCATCCAAGCGACGAAAGAATTCATCATCCACCTGAACAGAAATATTGGCGTTATGCCAGCGACGGTCCCGCTTGCCTTCAGCCGTGAGGTGGCTTTCTGTCCAAGCCGCAGTCAGGTCTGCTTTGATTTTGGCAAGACGCTCATTTTTCTCGTGGACGGACCATGAAGTCTCTGTAACCAAACGGGTCGCTTCTTCGATGATGTCCCGAGCGACCTTGGCATCCATCACCGACTGGGTCTTTGCCTGAATAAATTCATGAATATCTGGATGTTTCCAGTGCATTGAGAACATAAAGGCACCACGGCGAGCTTTATTTCCCGTGGTAATTTTTTTAGAAGTTTCCGAGACCATATCTAGAACGGCACAAGGACCAAGAGCCTTCCCGTCTGCAAAGGGTGAGCCTTTGGGCCGAATATAGCCTTTCTGCCCTTCTGAACCGATATTAATACCCACGCCACCCCGGAACTTGGTGGTCAGCACGGCATCCGTTACTAACTTGGCAATGTCATAGATATTGTCTTCGGCAGAAAGTACGAAGCAATTGAGCAGTCCACCGGTACCGTGGTCACTATTGGCAAGAATAGAACCGCCTGGGATAAACTTCATCGGCTGGAGAATACTATAAAACTTCTCTGTCCACTCATTCTGCAATTCTGCAGAGTCCTCTGCACCCGCCGCATGAACGGCTACCCGCCAACAAACATCTTCCCAAGTTTTCTCATCGCCCACCAAGTACTTTTGGAGTACAGCCTTTTGAGATTCACTCAGTTCAGTTTTTGTAATGGCGACCATGAAGCACTCCCTAGTGAGTATGTAAGAACAGCAAAAAGCACAGATAGTTGTGACTGTACTATCCATCTGAGCACTTGTCTGTTGTTATGAGACGTTCCAAGTATGATAGCAAACGCCTCTATCCGTGGTGTTAAGAATTTTTAGAGCACCTATATGTGGATTAATCAACGATAGATAGTCATTTGTCAACTAGCGAGCAGTGGGGGGCCTGCATACGTCCTGACTTAGTCTTCAGAGGGAGCTACAACAGGAGGTTCAGTGAGCGGTATTTCATCAGCTGTTGCGGCAAAAGCCTCGGCTAGTTCTTCACTCATGATGGCTAGGGCACTTTCATGCCACTCATGCAAAACCGCCTCGAAATTGTCCCAAGA
>JBAUTB010000111.1:0-14839 GCA_049582005.1 Gloeobacterales cyanobacterium
GGCTAGGGCACTTTCATGCCACTCATGCAAAACCGCCTCGAAATTGTCCCAAGGGTCTTCCCCGGCAAGAGCTTTACTGAAAGCTTCATGGATTTCGGCAAACAGTTGCTCTATCTCTTCCTGATCCAAGGCTTTAAGCCAGGAAATGCGATTAATCAAGCGCTGCCACCAAGGTGGAACTTCTAGAAAATACATGTCTTGCCCCCTACACGGTTATTCTAAAGAAGTACGTTTTGTATAGTACGGCCCAAGGTAATGGAACCCTATTTAGCTGCTGCAGTCCAAATGACCAGCACTCCTGACCTCAGTCATAACCTGACTCAAGCCGAAGCTTTAATTCAACAGGCTGTGGAGCGCGGAGCTTCTTTGGTGACTTTACCGGAGAATTTTTCTTTCCTTGGCCCTGAGCGGGAAAAATTGAATCAGGTAAACCAGATTGCGGAAACTACCGAAGAATTTCTGGTTAAAACAGCCCAGCAATTTGGCATCACGCTCTTAGGAGGAGGATTTCCGGTGCCCGCCTCCGCTGGAAAAGTGTACAACGTGGCGGTCCTGATTGGTCCTCACGGCGAAGAATTAGGGCGGTACCGCAAGATTCACCTGTTCGATGTGGACCTGCCCGATGGCATTACCTATCGCGAATCGGACTCTGTATTGCCCGGCGATACCGTTCACTTGGTCCAGACTGAAAAGCTCGGAGCCTTAGGGCTTTCCGTCTGCTATGACCTGAGATTTCCGGAAGTGTACCGGGCATTGGCCCTGCAAGGGGCTGATGTATTGTTGATTCCTTCCGCCTTTACGGCCTATACGGGCAAAGACCATTGGCGAGTCCTCCTCCGCGCTAGAGCAATTGAAAACACCTGTTATGTCTTGGCCCCAGCCCAAGTAGGAACTCATTATTCTCGCCGTCATACCTACGGCCATGCCTTAGTGATTGACCCTTGGGGCAATGTCTTGGCTGATGCAGGGGATATGCCTGGTGTCGCCGTCGCTCAAATCGATCCCAAACGCCTTGCCCAGGTGCGCCAGCAATTACCTGTACTCCAACACCAACGCTTAGAAAGCAGTTCTATGCCCCCCGTGAAAGAATAAACGAGGATAATCCATCATGTTTTTGAAGCAGATATCTCAAACCTTTAGCCTCGTGGCCCTGGCTGCTACCTTACTCATAAGCTGTTCCACTCCTCCAGAGAAATCCGAACAGGCTGGAGCCAGCCCAACAGCAACAACCGAAAAAACAGAAACCGCAGCAAAACCTCCAGCTATAACTCCTGAGCAAAAAGCAGAATTTTCCAAGCAAATTGAACAGAAGCTAGAGACTCCAATCAAAGTGCCCATTGGAGATAGTCCGGTACTGGGACCAAAAGATGCCCCGATCACTTTGGTAGAGTTCTCTGATTTTCAGTGTCCTTACTGTGGTATGGCTCAGCCCATGCTCAAAGAGCTAGAGGCTAAGTACAAGGGCAAGATGAAGCTAGTTTTTAAGAATTTTCCTCTTACTCAGGCCCATGAGCATGCAATGTCTGCGGCTCTAGCGGCATGGGCAGCCAAGCAGCAAGGTAAGTTTTTTGAATATCATGACCTACTGTTTAAACGTCAAAAAGATCTGCAGGAATCAACGCTCGTTGCCATTGCTAAAGAGGTAAAGTTGGACCTCAATCGCTTCAATAAGGACCGAACCAGTGCTCAGGCCAAAGCAGCCATTGAAAAAGATATGCAACTCGGCATTCTTTTAAATGTGCAGTCTACACCAACCTTAATTCTGAACGGCGTGGCAATGCCCGCCGGACTCCCTCTAGAAGCCTACGATATTGCGGTGGAAACCTGGTCCAAAAAGACTGGAACTAAGATCTAACGCCTATGCTAGAAACCCTAGGGGTTTGCTATCATCCAGCCACGATTCCTGAGCCTATTCTGCAAGGGATTACTTTGCGTGTGAAGCGGGGTGAATTGTGTGTGATTTTTGGCCCTAGCGGTTCTGGTAAATCTACCCTTTTAGAAATTCTGTCGGGTCTGGTCCTGCCCACCAAAGGATTTGTACAGTGTGGAGGAAAGCGCTTATTACCCATTCAATTGCAACAAAAAATAGGTCTGGTCTTTCAATTTCCAGAACGACATTTCTGCGGCAGAACGTTAGAAGAAGAACTCAATTTTGGTCATGAACACAACCCCTGGGTTTTGCGAGAGGTCCTTCGACAAATGGGATTAGCAGACCTAGATTTAACGGTGAATCCCCGCAACCTCTCCGGAGGACAACAGCGACGGGTAGCGATCGCCGTCCAATTGCTGCGTCAGCCTGACTTCTTACTCCTTGATGAACCTTTGGCGGGTCTAGATTGGTCTGTGAGGGCTCAAATGGTTGCCGTAATTAGCCAACTGAACAAAAATCAAGGCGTGATTGTGGTCACTCATGACCGCGTTGAGTTTGAAACGAAAGCAGACCAAATCCTCCATATAGAACAGGGGAGATTGACCTAGCAAAGCTGTGGAGGAGAGTGTCCGTTCCCGTGGTGTGATCGGTGGTGTGATCTATGGATCAGGGATGCTAGGCTTCATCGTTCTGGACATAAGCCTTCAAAGCCCTGAACTGCGCAGGGAGTAACCGCTCGGAGTACTTATGGAGGACTAAGCTACGTAAGACTCGCAGTATCCTTTCTGGAGGGAGCTTCGCCGACTCTAGTTGATGGAGGGAGAGATCTAGTGCATTGAGTTCGCTATGGGAAGAGTCTTCTCGGCAGGCCAATTTCAGAGCATTCTTAAATTCAGTAAGGTCTCCAATGAGTAAAGAGTAAAAGGCCAACACCTCATAGTGCCGCGCTGAAGGCTTACGCGTGGAAGGCGGCACCGTAGCTTTTTCAGTTTGCTCCAAAGGACTGAGTCCTTCCTCGGGCTTTTTGGGAGGCTCCGCCATAGCAAGCAAAGGGTCATTTTGAGAGGGAGGCTTTACAAGTTCAGTTTTAGAAAATTCATCCGTAATTAAAGGTTGTTGTGGAGTATTTTCTAGAACTGATGCAGCCTGCTTTGGTTCAGAGAGCATGTGAGTCGCTTCCATCTGCAGCAGTTCAAAATCAGTTTTTTTCGATGAAATCATGGTGGCAAGGGTATTGAACTCCCGCTCTAGCGTGGGCGTATAGGTGACCAAACCGTATCCAGCCAATACTGCACATATTCCCAAACCAATACTTGCTACTGTCGTATACTGCCACCACCAAGATTGTTGTTCTTCTTCACTTTCTTCAAAATAAAGGTTGTACAGGGCGCGGGATTCATCATCAAAGAGAATGGCGTATGCCTGATTAATCTCCTCAAATTGGTTCCTGGCATTAGGCTCCTTGTTAAGGTCTGGATGATACTGGCGAGCTAAGCACAGATACGCTTTCCTAATTTCTTCCTTACTGGCGTCACGGGGAAGATTGAGAACGCTGTAGAAATCTCTGTTCATAGGCTGTACGGTCTTTATTGTTAATATAGAAATTAATCCTACAGATGGTAGTCAGTTTTGTCATAAAGTGCGGTGTGCAATTACACTTTGCCCTAACTAACTAGACTGCACAGTTCCTTGGTGGACAAAAACAAGTGATAGGCGTCTGTGGGACTTGCTTCAAACTCGAAGTGTTCGTAGAAGCGACGGGCATCTTCATCCTGGGCATAGGCCAGGATTGCTTGGATACCTGCGATTTCAGCCGCTTGGGCCACCCGTAATAAAGCATCTTTGAGCAATGCTTGTGCAATACTCTTTTGGGTCAGCCGAGCATCTACCGCTAACTGGCTAAGAATAATGACCGGGATAGGCTGTGGCGCGATGCCTTGATTAAACTTTTGTGGAGCGTCTTTGGGCTCTACGGAGCCTACTGCCAGACTATAGAAGCCAACCACAGTCTCACCCTCACAGGTGACATAGGTGCGGGCACTATCAGCCTTTTGGACGAGTGCAAAGCGCTTGAGGAAATCATTGGGAGCAGCCTTGCCACAGTCGAATTGGCTGATGTCATGGTCTGCCTTGAGCTTCTCGATAGGCAAGAGGGATAAATTCGTGGATATGCTCAATCGAAAACTCCTGATTCAGATAGTAGGCGCTCTAGGCGGGGACGTGGCTTTGGCTCAGCCTCTAGAGCCTCAGAAAAAGTGGCCCATTGCGCATCGTCTAACAAAAACTGTCTTCGGTCAGCGAGCACCAGTGCGGCAGCAGCCAATCCGTTATCGAGTAAGAACGCGCTGACAGACTGTTGGTTCAGCTTGGCAGCCTCTTTGAGCAGTTGCTTCACCTCGGGAGGCGTGCGAACTTCGATGCGTAGTTTCTTTTTGGCTTTTTCCATAGCCTTTTATTTTTTCCCTATCCCCGGACATATATCCAAAAAATTCATACAATTTCACGACATTAATTTTTTCTCCTATCCTGTCGGCTCTGGACTGATCTGCTGCTGCAAACTGATCAACTGCCGCCGCCGCCAAGCATAGTGCAACAAATTAACCCCTAATTCTTGGGCGGTGCGAATCGTGACGCGGGCCAGAGAAAGCCCTTCATCTAATCCCCAGGCACTGGCCAAATCACCCATCACCAAGACAATGCCTCCTCCGGTTAATAGTCGAATCGGTTGCTTGTTAATCACAGGGAGCGCAGCAAATAGAAAAGGTCGGGTGCGGAGGGGATGGTCCCGGCGTAAGCGGTCCAGATATTCGAGGGGTGTTTCTAACTGTTGGGCAAGGGCCGTTACACTCTCTACCAGGGCCGTTCCATCAGAAGGAGCATCGACAAAAAGGCCCCCTCCCCCGTCCAGATAGCGTTTCAAGGCTTCAAATTCTCTACTGTTTAGGGACAATGCCTGCTTGCCAGTTAGATAGAGGAGGTCATAGGTTTCAAGGGTTTCGTTACCCGGCTCCAAGGTGACTTGACCTATTTCATCTAGTGCTTGCAGTTGTGGGTAGAGGACTTCCACAGACCGGAGCAAATACCCAAGGTTAAAAAATCCCCGCGCACAATCAGGGTCACTGTGGTTCACTTGTGCTACTCGGACTACCGCCTGGGAGCGAGCCTGTGCTTGGGTGCGAAAGCGTAGGTCCAGATTATTGTAGCCGGGGAAAAAGACATCGCTTGGTAGAGAAAGTTGCACCTCACCTGGTTGCAAAAGGACCCGGCACACTTCAACTTCCATGCCTGTCGCTGGGTTCGTTTTTTCATCAATCCGAAAGGTTTCCTGGACCATTTCGCGGCGTTCATCTCGGCGCAGGTCTTCTGGATCCACATAACTGACCACCAGATAGACCATTAAAGGCTCTTGGGCAGGCACTTCCACCGCAATCCGAAAATCGATGGGCTGGGGGACAATAATCGGATTTCCCGCTAAATCAAGGGCAATCCCTGGTTGTATCTGGACCCAGCGGCTATCCCGAAACTGGGCTTGAACTTCAGAAGGGGCTGGAATCACATGAACCCCAAGCCCATGGACAATCCCTGGTTGATTGAGCGATTGGTAGTGAACGTTTTGACGCTGGCGATGGTACTCATGGGCTTTGCGCCAGCGCTCAGCATTGATCAGGAGGCCATCATTGGCTTGGAGCCGTTCAAAAGGCTTGGCGGGTGGGAGTGGAAAAACTTGGGTCATAGGAATCATCCAATGTTCAAGAAGGAGGATTGGGGGCTGGTCGTGGATTTGGAGATTGTTGTGAATTCTGTGGATTCTCAGGAGGTTTGACAATCATCAGCTCATAGGTACAGAAAGCAGGTTTTTCCTGGGCCAGAATACGCCGTACCAACCGTTCATCAATTTGGTTTTCCCGCTCAGGATGCAAACGGACCATGAAGTGATAAGGTCGTCCCCCTCCCAATACCGAGCCCTGACCGAGGCGGGTCCCTCCCAAGACAAATCCTTGCCCAGAAGGCTCGGTAATGCTGATATGTTTGTCCGTTTCTCGAGGAATATGGTCATCTAGGGGCAAGCCGGTATAGTAATGCAGATACAAGCGGAGTCCCCGACGGGTCCCACGCCAACGATAGAGTTCAACAGCATTACGGATCAGGCGGCGCTGTCGTGCCAGGTCCCAACGAGGGTCCAAAGGCCAAGCCACCCAATAGGCCAAAAACGGGAGGAGGCTCTGGGGGGCTGTCAGCGGGTCCAAGTTTGCCCACATCGCATCCAAACTCTGTACCGCAGGCTCAAAGGCTTGCTCAAAGATTTTGAGAAAACGACCGATGAAGTCCACTTCTCGATAAATGACGGGCAAAAAATCGAGATAAAGACTGCGCGGACGGATATGGAGACTAAATTCTGTACATTCAACCTGTTCAATCCCTCTGCTACCAGTACCAGCACTGGAATAATAGACACAGAGTCTGCTTTGATAATCGATATTCAGGCGGTCAACCAATCTGAGAGCCTCTTGGTCTTCAAAAAATGTGGCCGAGATCTGAAAGTACAAGACAGCGTCCATCTGCTGACCAGGGGCCAGCTCCTGGCCTTCCGTTGCCACCCGGTACCATTCCGTGGGGAACGTGCCTTCTACCCTGAGCTCTATCCGCTGGGTCTGGGTTCCCAGATTTTTCACCTGCACGACCATTTCACTGGGTTCCCCCGGATGAAGTACGAGCCTGGTTCCTTGCGAAGAACCATCCGTGGCCATACTCCCGCTGATCGCTAACCCCGCATTAGGAACCGTCTCCGGAATCTGCATGGGAGTCAGTTGGATTCTCAGGGCTTGGCGGTCACGGGCTTGTGTCATGACTAACGACCACCCATCGGATTGATGACATGACTGGAGCGTAGGCGATTGTCTGCCCAAGAACAGACCAAACCCAAGGGACCAGGGTCAATGACGGGGTCTGGCGAAGGTTTACGGACCCAGTTTTCCCCACGCTTACGTACGCCAAAAAGCAGGACTGCCCCCAAATAGAGAACCCCTGGAGTCTGTTGGAGCAGAGCCACAATATCCGAAGGATAGACGGGACGACCAAAAGGCCAACCTTTGCCATCGGGTCCTCCGGTCAGAGGATTTAGGTAGCGATAGAGCGCCATGCGTAGGTTAAATAAAACTTCTTGTTGGGCACGGGGATTGTTGTACTCCGGTTGCAGTCCAACTTCTGTTTGAACCTGTACCCCTACGTATTCTGGTTCTTGGAGTTGGACTTGCACGCCCAGCAGTTTCCGCTCACTCAAGTAGCCTAAAATCTGCTGTTGCAACTGAGGGCGTAGGCTAAACAGTTCTGGATTCATCCCTTCCCCCCGTTTCAGGAGATCGGCATTGGACTGGGGAATGACCAAAAGACGTACCGTTCCGGCCTCATTAGGATTCATAGCGGGCAGACAACGCACTCGGGCTACGGCCCCTCCTGCGGCCCGTTGCGCCAAAGTCTCAAAATCTTCAGGTGTCACCGCTCGGTCCCGGGTTCTCAGCATTTGTGGGGCTCTGAGTACGGCCTGGTCCAGAGATTCTGCATCAGCCCCATTGCGGGCTGGAATATGATTCAACACCCTGCTGATATAAGGCACAGCCGATTTTAAAACTTTCAAGGTTCCCGGTTGCACATTGCCCCGACGTCCTCCTCCCAAACGATAGGACATCATCACCAGGGTCGCTCCTCGGGGTGGAACAGCGCCATACTGGCGTTCTAAGGAACTCGCCTCTTCTAGTTCTCTGGCTACCACCGCCTGGGCTTGTTGCTGAACCGCCGAGCGAATTTGAGTTTGCTGTTTGAGCTGAACAGGCTCTCGAATCAAAGGACCAAACTGGACGGTCCCGGTCAGTGAATCTAGCGTGTAGTGCAGGTCTTCAGGACCGGAGTCTGCAAAATCAGTCACTTCTTTCCAGGTTTGGGGCAGACCGCCAGGGGGTGTCACCAGAATATATTCATTATCCCGACGAGCCAGAATCGGGGCTCCTTGCAATTGCAAGGTCTGCCCTGGAGTGCCATCACTGGTGCCTAAGGATTCACTGCGAACCTGGGTACTATTGCTCGCACCCACGGTTCCACCAATAGCCCGCACCGCTAAACCAATAATGCGGGGAGAACTGCTGTAGCCCGACTGGTTGGGTGCAGGCGTCGTATAGACACAGCGTAACCAGCGGCCTTGGTAGGTGGTGAATCGGGTTACAGGCCAACGCTGGGGCATGTGGAGGGTAACATCGGCCCCTTGTACAGGGTTTTGTCCCTGCTGGGCCATTTCACTAAAACTAAACCCCCGTGTTCTATCGTCTCGTTCTCCCAATAGAACCGATTGCCAGCTTTCTCCATTCCAGGCTTCCCAGCGACGGGGCGGGAAGTTGGGATTGATGCCCGTGGGTGTAGCGGCAGCCCCTTTCAAGGTAATGGCAAGTACATTCCCTTCTAAAGGCTGCTCTGGGTCGAGCACAAGATAAAAACTGTTGCCCGGCTGAGGTTGTTCATCAAAAATAGGCTGTTCACTCCCTTGCCATTGCCCCGTAGGCTCACGGGTCCAGAGGTCGGTGACTCGGTCCCGCAACGCTTGGGGTGCATCTTCCACGGTTTGGGAGGTCAGAAAATGCGTCAGATTCGGTTTGCCAATCCACAGGGGGCGGTCGGTACTGAAGACAATCGCTTCATCGGTCTGGGTGCGCTCAGTCGCCACCTCGGTGTTGGGCGGCACACAATAGGCTTCTGGCAGAGCGTTGGTCAGGTAAAAAGTAAGGTCTGTTTGCGCTGGGGCAGGCGGTTGCAGACGAATGCCCAGCAATTCTAAAAAGGCGACGTAGTTCCGACGGGGTACCTGATTGAAGCGAAGCAGCATCTGGTCGGTCAGCCAGGAAAACAGCTCAATCAGGGTGATACCAGGGTCACTGGGATTGTAATCGGTCCATTCTGGACAGTAGCGCGGAATGCGCAAAATGCACTCATCCACCAGATCCTGAAAGGTTCGGTCGTCCAGGTTGGAATTCGGGAGCTTCGGTAAAAAGTCAAATTCCACAATTACTCCTCTTCAGTAGGCGGAAGGAGATAGAAGGGATAGACCAGACTGCGAGGGTCATAACTAGACTTCAGCTGGTAATCGATAATGATATCCACCCGACCGCGAACAGGATCGGGATCCGTCCGCACTTCATCCAAAAGGATCCGGGGTTCCCAAATTTCCAGGGCTTCTTCTGCATACAGACGCATCAGTAAGAGCGTTTCGCTATTCATCGGGGCAAAAGTTAATTCTGCTAAACGTGACCCAAAGTTAGGTCGATATACCCGCTCTCCTAATCCAGTGCGTAGGATGATCCAAATGGCTTCTTCGATGTCTTGCTCTTCAGAACCAAGCTGAATCCCTCCCTGCACATTGAGCCGCAGGGGAAAAGCCCACCCTGTCCCTAGATAGGCACGCTGCTTACCATCGGTCATGTCCGGCATGGGAGTTCTACTTTACCCAATATACGGAGGCTAGATTAACAAGTAAGGAGAGGGGCCGACTATTCGCCAAAGGTCGAAGGCTAGGCGGCGTTGATTTCACGAATCATCTGTTAAATATTTTACAGTTTGATGAAGAATCTATGTCTCAAGGGAAGCATATTGCTAGGATGCAAGTGCTATTGCTCAAGTAACGCTTAATTACCTACTAAAAAGACTGTCTACCAGTGTTTTTAGTCCTACCTCTCAGGGGGGGCAAGCTATGCGTTGGTATGCAGCGGCTTGGCAATGGTTTATTTATCAACCTTAGTGATTTTGAGGGGTTCGCACGTCCAATGAACAAGATGAAAACAAAGAAGAACAAGGTGTATACGAAGTTTTGGGAGGTGCTGGAGCTTTGGGTGAGGGTTTAACGGCAGCTAGAGTTGCAGGGTTAGTCCCACAGCATTTCTGCTTTTCTTGAAAAGTCCTAGATACTTTGTGATTGCTCCGGGCTGACCAACCACGTTTTTCTTATTACTATTTCATACCTGAAACTCAAAAAACTCTTACTTTATCTCATAGCAAAAGATGGGTAGAGGAGTAATTATTGAGTTGTCAAAGCAATTAACAGACAGTTGGGATTAAAATTTCGCTGTTCTGTTTTCTAGAGATACCCAACCCATAGGAGATAAAATGATGTCTGATACTGATGTAAGCCATGATATCGATGACGTTGCAAAAGCTGTTAGTGTGGCTGGTGGAGCGGCGGGGGCTGCTGTTACTTTCAGTGGCACCAGTACTGCCGCTGTTGCGGCAGCAGTTGGAGATAGTGCTGGAGGGGCGATTCTAGGAGCAGCTGAAGGTGCAGAATTAATTTCTACAGTCGGAGCCGCAGGCGAGATAACCACTATTGGAGCTGGTGCCGTTCTTGGAACGACCGCTGCGGCTGCAGGCGTTGCTTTAGCAGGTGGCCTATATGTCGGCAACGAACTGGAAGAACATTTTCATGTTGGTTCTGAAGCTGGTGACTTTTTATACGAACATAGCAATCCGGATGATGCCCAAGCAGCGCTTCACCACTATGAGAATGCTGAGCAGGAATGGGATGAAGGCAACTATGGTTCAGCCATAGTGGAAGGTGTGGAAAGTGTAGGCTCCATGATCGAAGGCGTCTTTGACTAACCGCCCTTCAGGGAAATAAGCGAGTAAAGTTGCATGGATATAACGCAACCTTACTCGCTTTGCAAAAAAGTTTTTTGAACAGACATTTTGCAGGTTTAACTGCTAAGCAGTTTAGCTTACCTAAATCTTACTTTTTCACACCTTGGCTTGTAAAAAGATACTTACTTTTTCTCATTGAAGAAGTAAGACCAAAGACAGAATATTGAAGCATCAGAGCAATTGACAGTTAGGACAAAAACCTAAATGAGATTGCGAACACTTTTCTTAACAATGGAGAACAAACATGGGACCTGATGAAGACGAACAAGAATTTTCTGACCAAAATGAGAACTGGAACCAAGACCCGAACACGGGGGCTTTTGTCTCTCCTGACGGTGGCAGTGTAGAGTTCCCAGACCAGCCTGCCTACCCGTCAGCTCATGCCCAAGAGATGGTGGATGAAGTCCTTGACCCGCTCCTAAATGAAAATGCTCACCAAGGCTGGGACCAGGATCCAAGCACCGGAGCCTATGTCTCTCCTGATGGCGGGAGTATAGAATTCCCCGATCAGCCCATCAACCCCAATCCAACCGCTCAGGATGAGGTGAATGAATTCCTTGATCCACTGCTGAAAGGAATGGAAGAGCCCTCTGAACCGAGTCCTTGGGATCGCGAGATCCCGGAGCCTCCTCCCGGCATGTTCGATTAAGGGTTAACGAGTGTATTCAAGTCAGTGGAGCCATAAGAAGCATCACTGACTTGCTAAACCTTCTAAAAGTCGCCATTTTTGGCAAGGAAACTAAACATGGAAGATGAAATCTTTAGTCCAAGTTCTAGCTCTAGTGATCTTTCAGGGAGTATCTCCACTGATGAACCTCTAGATGTTTTTATTCCTGAATCAGAAATCCCAGAAGCTACAGACTCATTCCCCCCTATGTTCAATCCGACCCCAGAAATTCCTCAAGAATATCTCGATAAGGCTGGACAGGTTTGGGATACCGTCTCAGAAAAGGCAGAAAAAGTTTGGGGCGATATAACCGATACCGCCGATCACGTTTGGGATACTGTGACGGCTGATACTGATACTGAACAAGTTCCTCCCGACTTCTACGAGACCCTTTCCCCTGAGGATAAGGAGACCTATGATCTTCTTCCAAATCATGGTGGTTTGGGAAGAGACCCTGATGACCAAGGTATTTACTAATCCTGACTTCTCCAAGAAAGGCTCAGAAGCATTGACTTTTGAGCCTTGATTCCGATTCTCTTAGATTTATCACAGCCCTTAGCGATAAGGAGTTAGCGCTATGTACCCCGATGAAGACGAACTAGAAATAAACGATGCTGGTCTTGGTGTAACCGTGGGTGATTGGCAATTTGGGGTCGCGCCCAAAGGAAGCACCGATGACCGTTATGACACTCCGGAGAATCGCAGACGAGCTGAACAACAAGAAGAGGATAAACGTGAGGCGCAGCGGCGGGGAGAACAAGGACCTGAGGAGTGGTGGAAACCTTCTCCATCTCCTGCAATCTCTGAAGATGATCCGGTGACACGCTCGATTCGGGAAGCTAATGAACGACTTCATCCTCAGGAGCCCATGATTATTCATGACCCCCTCACAGGTAAGCCTGTAGTCTTGGATGCGCAGCCAGAAGAATATCCTGAAATTCCAGCGGAAGAGTCAACACCGTCTGAGCCTGGAGATTACCCTTTGCCTCCCGATGATCCTGCTTGGGCCTAGTTCCAACAGTAAATCTTTTATATTCAGGAGCTAAATCATGATGTTTATTGCTCCTTTTATGGTTGTGGTGGATTGTGACGGTTGAGGTTAGCTGTATAGCAGTTAAAAAGGTGCATAAAGACCATGGATCAAGAGAAAAATGCAGGTCATCATGCGATTACCCGAGAAGCAGCACGCGAACTATTTGAGCAGACTGCTACCGATGACCATGGAATAAAGCGTATAGATGGGATGGATTTTGAACAGTATTACGCTCAACTTGATGCGGGGCAGGAATATGCTGACCGTGTTGTTGGGGGTGATACTTGGAAGCCTTATTGGATGGACCGTGATGCCCAGAAGCGACATAGCATGGCCGACCCCGCAAAACCGGGTGAAGAGAACCTGGCAGATATCCGCAACTTTGTTACGGACGAATTAGATGCAGCTAAGGCAGACCATGATGCACTTAAGAACTTCGATAAGCTTGACAGGGATCACGATGGTTTCCTATCCCATAAAGAGATCGTACAAGGCATCGAGAATAATGTGCTCACAGGCAGAGCCGCCTTGAACTTGAAAAACAACCAGGATACCATCGAGGATCTGCATGACGATCCTGGAATCGACGACTGGAATGGAGTGTCAAAGGGAGATCTACAACAGCAAGAGATGCGTGACCTCGGACGGGCCACCCATGCCCTTGAAGACAGCTACAGTAATGCCCATATGTTTCGGGATACCAGCAACACCGCAGACCCCCATGCTCCCGTTGAGAGTATCAATGTCTTCAATCCGGTCGGTTTTGGAGCAGACGATACCCATGTGGAAGCCTTTGATAAAGTACCTCTGGATAGTGATGGCAACTTAATCCGAGGTTCGGATCGAGCGGCTGCGGCAGCCAGTGCTGAAATGCTAGATAGCTATCTCTTCCATCGAGATGATGGGGAGAGCATTGCTCATGGAGCATTTGATAGCACGGTGGGCTCTTTTTATCAGCCAAGTAGTGGAGGCGTTGGCGTTAATACCAATGAAGATGACCCTAATTGGCAAAGAGAACGAGATGAGCGGCTCAACCCACAAGAGGAAAACCCTATGGGTGATTATCCCGCACCTTCAGAGGATGTGGCCCTTGGATGAGTAAGAGCCTAAAGGTTCATGGTGTGTAGTGGTAACCCGATGCTGTGTGAATGACTTTTAACGTTATAGAAGACAAATCAATGTACGATAACGAACCGGATGAATTTGATCTTGATATACGCCTTGGGGGTAATGAGGGAAGAGGTGAAGGGCCCCAAGAGATCACAGGCGAGATGCCTTGTCGCGGGGAAAACACCATGAATCTAGATTTCTGCAGAGGCGGGAGACTGTAAATTATTTTGTGTAAGCGGTCTAAAGTACAACCAGATTAAAGGAGACCGCCATGAGAAAACAGACCCAGCCAAAACCGAAGGTAGACCAACTCCTGGACGAATTAATGCAGGATTACAGCAGCCCTGAGCAAATTTTGGGAGAGCAGGGACTGATAAAGCAGCTATCCAAACGACTGATTGAGCGCGCGCTCCAAGCAGAACTGACCCATCATCTACAAACCCCGACTGACTCAGACAATGCTCTGTCCCAGTCCGCGCATAATAGCCGCAATGGGTTTTCTGCCAAAACAGTGCACACAGACCAGGGAGCCTTCGAACTACAAATTCCGCGAGACCGCTTAAGTGACTTTGAGCCCGTTATAGTCCCCAAAGGTCAGCGCCGTTTGGCCGGACTAGATGAAAAAATTATTGCCCTGTATGCCAGAGGAAGCAGTACCCGTGATATTCAAGCCCAGCTTGAAGAACTCTATGGGGTCGAGCTGTCCCCAACGCTTATTTCTCAAGTCACTGACGCCGTCAGCGATGAAGTGCGTCAATGGCAAAACCGTCCTCTGGACTCGCTGTTCCCTATTCTGTTTTTGGATGCGTTGTACATCAAGCTCAGACAGAACGGACAGGTCAAAAGTCGAGCGGTTTATATGGTCTTAGGGATAAACTTGTCAGGTCAAAAGGAAGTGCTGGGTCTGTGGACCGGCCCTCAAGAGAATGAAGGGGCTAAGTTCTGGCTTAAGGTATTGACTGACCTGAGAAATCGAGGGCTGCAGGATATCTTCATTGCCTGTGTGGACGGGCTTACGGGTTTTCCCGATGCCATTGAAACGGTCTTTCCGCAGGCTCGAGTGCAATTGTGTATCGTTCACCTGGTGCGCAATTCCCTCAAGTATGTCAGTTGGAAAGACCGTAGAAAAGTCGCAGCGGACCTGAAACTCATTTATCAAGCAGCGACGGTTACTGAGGCAGAGGATGCGGTCGCGAACTTCGCCCAGAAATATGACGAGGTTTATCCCAGCATTAGCCAAATCTGGCTACGCCATTGGGAACGAGTCATTCCCCTGTTTGATTACCCTGCGGACATCCGTAAGGCGATTTACACCACTAATGCCATTGAATCGGTGAATCGCAGTCTGAGAAAGGTATTGAAAACTAAAGGAGCTTTCCCTGATGAAGATTCGGTCTTTAAGCTGCTCTATCTTGCTCTCAACAACATTGCTAAGAAATGGACGATGCCCATTCATAACTGGAAAGCGGCCCTGGCAAGATTCGCC
>JBAUTB010000112.1:0-26932 GCA_049582005.1 Gloeobacterales cyanobacterium
AGGACTAACAAATTAGAGGAGAACGATCTAAACCCCGCCTGAGATGTAGTTGATTACCTTGGGAGTTCCATTGCACTTCATCGAAGATTTGTTTCATGAGGTAGAGTCCTCTGCCGCGTTCACAGTCGAGGCAACCTTCCTCTAAGGGATCGTGCTTCTCTTTTTGCTCTGTGCAAAAGCCAGAACCCTCATCCCAAATAATCCAAACATAGTGGGTGGGAGTCATCAAAAACTGGATGATAATCTTCTTATCAGGATCTAAGCCATTGCCATGCAAGGCTGCATTCACTAGAGCCTCTTGTAGGCCTAAACGGAGTTCCGGACGCAAAAAGGGAACTACCTCAGCCAAAAGCATGTCAATAATCGGATGAAGATAAAGCGTAGAGCGAAATTGAAAACTCTTGACCGTTTGGCCTGAAGGGCGGAGCTTTATGGCAATCATGTCAGCGGTCCCATCAATGGAAGCATAATGTTTGCTCTGAACACCCTATATCCTTCTTCCATCATAATCGACAGTTGCGATCCCCTCTATGCCCGATTAAGAAAGTTTCCTAAAGTTAAGATTAAAGATGCATGATTCTTGCTTCATAGATGGCGAGGAGGCGGCCTAGCGTCTCCTCAATGGTGGAATCATCGGTACATACTTCCAGGGCATCAGGAGCCTTGCGTAGCGGGGACTGTTTGCGGGTCGAATCCTTATAATCCCGCTCACGAATATCCTTTTTGAGGATTTCCAAGTCAGGGATCGGTAATTTTTTTTCTTGCAGGTCCTGCTGGCGACGCAGGGCCCGTGCTTCAACCGAGGCGGTGAGATAAATTTTAACCGGAGCTTGAGGAAATACTTCAGTGCCAATATCTCGCCCATCCATAACTATCCCTCCCCCTGCAGCCAGTTTTCGCTGCTGGGCCACTAAAGCTTCTCGGACGATCCCTACAGCCGATACCTGTGAGACAAAATCTGTCACCGGTTGGGTGCGAATGTTTTGGGTGATTTCGCTTCCGTTTAACCAAACGCGGGTTGGATAGGCGGGGTCTGTGCCTGGTTTTAGGCGTAGATCTAAGGACTTGACGAAAGGGCCGATGATGGTTTTATCTTTAGCCTCAATGACTGGTTGGAGTCCATGCTGCAGTACCGCCCAAGTCACAGCGCGATACATGGCTCCCGTATCAATGTAGAGGAACCCCAGTTTTTGGGCGAGTAGTTTAGCTAGCGTTGATTTGCCTACTCCTGCCGGACCGTCTAGAGCGATGACGGGAGGGCGTGGGTCTAAGGTGACATTATCAATCAGTCGTGTTGTGCCTACTTTGGCAGCAATCATCAGGAGACTAGGTGTTCGGCTGAGTTGGGAGACAGGCTCTAAACGATGTGGATCTACCAGCGCACAGTATTCCAGAGCCATTCCCGGTTCTTTGGAGAGGGTGATCGCTACTTGTTCACTAAGCTTTTGGGCTTCCATAACGCCCGACTGCTGCTGTTTAGCCCAGGCCAGGGTCTGCGGAATCATCAGCGCAGTGACTCGTTCTTGGGGAGAGAGGTATTGGTTGCGCGAACTGAGGGCAAGGCCGTCTTGATCCCGTACGATCGGACAAGGAAATATTTCAACGGGCATATTCAGGTCTTGCACCATCTGTTGAACGACCGCTAGTTGCTGAGCGTCTTTTTGCCCAAAGTAGGCCCGATCCGGTTGTATGAGATGGAGTAGTTTGGCGACGATCGTCGCTACTCCGGTGAAATGTCCTGGTCTGCTTTTTCCACAAAGCTTATCGGTTAGATAGGCAGGCGGGACCACTAAGGTAAATTCCCTGTCTTGGGGATACAGAATCTCGGGGGTAGGGGTGAATACAAGGTCTATGCCTTCCTCTTCGCAGACGAGGAGGTCCTCTTCCTCGGTGCGGGGATAACGATCGAGGTCTTCTGTAGGACCGAACTGTAGCGGATTGACAAAGATGCTGACTACTACCGATTGGTTGTGGACCTTGGCCCACTGCATCAGGCTGCGATGACCTTTATGCAGAGCTCCCATGGTTGGGACAAAACCCAGTGGATGGGCTAGACGGCCCAAATATTCCTGGAGTTCTCCCAGGGTCGATACACGCACAAGAGGCTCCGGTAAAAAAACTCTCTTCAGCTTAGTGCCTCTTCGTGTCTCTTAATTTTCATAGCTCTTCGCCAGGGTTCAGGAGACGACCGGGGTCGAACTGGTCTTTCAGTCTCTGGCTGAGTAGTTCTTGTACGGTATTCATTTTTACCTGCCAACGTTTAATGCCCTCTGCCCTGGTCGTGCCACTGGGGTCATAGACTCGAAGGGAACCTCCTAACCGGGCTGCGATCCGACGCAAGGAACGAATGCTTTTGAGCAGGTCTGGTCCCCGATCTAAATAACGACTGACCATGCCACAGGCTAAGTGACTGTGCATCGCTCCTGCTCCCACAGCTTCGCAATAGTCCTGGACAGCCCCCATGGGAAGAATCGCTTCAACACGGACTTGCTCTGTGGTGTTAGGACAGGTAAGAGCTTGCCACAGACCCGCCTGCTGGACACTGATATCTTCTATGCGGTCTGCTAGAGGAGCGCATAGTTCTTGGATGTAGCCTAATTCCCCTTCTATCAAAGAGGCTTGATTCTCTATACGCACCGCAACATACCAGGGAGCCGCTTCTTTCTCTACAATCAGAGACCTGACCAGGGCATCGGAAAGCAACTCCAATCCTTGAACGGCAACGTGGGCCTTGATCAGGCGTTCTGCCACTTGAATGGCTCGATCCAAGAGTCGAAAGCTCAACAAAAGGGTTCGGGGATTCGTCCACAACGGCGAAAGCCTGAGCGATACCTGCGTAATAACAGCCAGCGTCCCCCGTGAACCCATCCATAGCTTGGCGAGATCATAGCCTGCTGTACTTCTCAGAACTTTACTCCCACTCTGAATCAAGGTTCCATCGATACAGGCGGCTTGCGCACCTAAGACTAAGTCTCTAGCCCCACCAAAGTGACCTCGGCGTGGTCCCCAATGGTCACCGGCTAAGACCATACCCAGAGTTGCCTCTGGATTATGGGATTCCAGACCAACTTGCTGTCCTAGATTGGCAAGATAACAGTCTAGCTCCAACAGTTTGATTCCTGCTTCCACCGTGACGACTCGGTCCTCTGGAATGCAGCTAACCACTTTGTTCAGCTTGCTTAGGTCTAAGTAGAGATATTGGGGGAAGTCTAAGGATTGATGAACGCCCACAGGCAGCGCTCTAATCCTTGCCCAAGCTAGGGCCTGGGCTACCTGAAGCGCTGTAGCGGGGGCCGCATACCAGCTTCCAGTTTCTTGGATGATGGGCACATATTCTGGTTCCACATCCTTGAGACTATGACTGAAGGCCCCCAAGATGCAATCAAAAAGACGTTACGGAACGTCTGGGGGTTTGATCACCTGCGTGAACAGCAGGAGACTCTCATCCAAAAAGTACTTTCCGGACAAGACCTCTTGGCGGTATTGCCCACAGGCTATGGCAAAACACTTTGTTTCGAATTGCCTGCAGTGCTCACGACGGGACTAACTTTAGTTATCACGCCTTTGGTAGCCCTCATGCAGGACCAAGTGACCAAAGGCCGACAAAGAGGGCTGAAATCGGCGGCGTTGCATGGGGGGCTCAGTCGTCCGGAACGCAAAGCGGTGTTGAAGGGCATCGCAGAAGGTTACTGGAAGCTGCTTTATATCTCTCCAGAGGGATTGCTTCATCCTGGCGTATGGAGCGTGGTGCGCAGTAGTCCTGTAGTCCGGATGGTTCTGGATGAAGCCCACTGTGCCATCAGTTGGGGGGAAACCTTCCGGCCCCACTATCTACGCTTGGCGGCTGTCCGTCGGGCCTTCCCCCAGACTCCAGCGCTCTGTGCATTTACCGCTACGGCACCACCGCCTATGCTCAAAGCGCTGGTGGAATTATTGGAATTGCACACCGCCCAGCGGATTATCCTCAAACCCTATCGTTCCAACCTTTTTCTGCGGGTCCAAACCTGCTGGACTCCCCGTCAGCGCTACACTGCCACCTTGGAATTTCTCAAACAACATCGTAATCAGGGGGGACTGGTGTACCGACGGACCCGTGCGGGGGCGGAGGAATTAGCGCAAACCCTACAACAGCAAGGCTGGAAAACGGCAGCTTACCATGCGGGCATGGGCACTGACCAAAGACGTAGGGTGGAAAAGCAGTGGCAAACGGGAGAACTTCCTTTTGTCGTCGCTACCTGCGCATTTGGCTTAGGTATCGATCGGGCGGATGTGCGCTGGGTTCTCCACTATGAGCCCTCTCTTTCGCTGGAGGAGTATCTACAGGAATTCGGTCGAGGCGGACGAGACCAGAAACCTGCCGAAGCCCTACTTTTGGTGAGCGAACCAACCGGATGGATAGACCCTGCGGATAAGCAGATGCAACAATATTTCAAAAGGCAACAGCAAGAACAGCAGAAATATGCCCTTGCCCTCGCCCGAAAACTGCCTTTGCAGGGCCATATCACAGAAGTGCAGCGACAATTGGC
Source organism: Gloeobacterales cyanobacterium (assembly GCA_049582005.1). Lineage (GTDB taxonomy): Bacteria > Cyanobacteriota > Cyanobacteriia > Gloeobacterales > PMM-0068 > Sivonenia. Next base: position 4,527 of record JBAUTB010000112.1, read on the forward strand.
TTCCTCTTCTGGAGATATGTTTTATCAAGCTCTAGGTCTATTGCAGCGGGGAAAAGCTCTACAGTGGCAAAGCCCTTTTGAATATCAGCTCCAGATCCAACAATTTGACCCTAAATGTCTAGAGGAAGACCCGGCGACTCCTCAAATGGCTGCTTATGCAGCTACTCAAGGATGCCGATGGCAATTTCTACTCCAGGCCTTCGGCTTCGCCCATGGTGCCTGTGGACACTGTGACCGCTGTTCTAGGAATAAAACCTGCCTATAGCCATTTTCGATTGCCTGAAATATGGCCTCTCTGCGCGGGTTGAGCGCAGCCGACAAACCCCCTTCATAAAATTAACTTCCCACTACTACCTGCTTACTGGTCTTCTGAGCAGCGATCTTGCCTTCTAAAACCTCTAGTCCTTTAGCGTACTGGTTGTCTTTGCTGGTGGCAATTTGGTCCGCTGTGAAGTCTTTAGAAAGTTCGACGACAATATCGGGCTTGATACCTTTCTTGTGAATATCCGCACCAGAGGGGGTTTGGTATTTGGCAATCGAGACGGCTACGCCTATACCCTTATCCTCTGAATTATTTAAGGTGTAGACCTGTTGAATAAGCCCTTTACCAAAGGTTTTGGCTCCTACTAAAGTAGCTCGCTTATTATCCTGTAAAGCCCCAGAGAGAATTTCACTGGCACTGGCAGTCCCACCATCTACTAAAACAACCAAAGGCTTATCGGTCAGCGAAGAACGATCTGAACGAACGACGTCCTGGGATCCCTGGCGAGACACGGTTTTGATGATCACTTGGTCTTTGTCGAGCCACATTCGTGCAATATCGATGCCTGCGGTTAAGAGACCACCCGGATTGGCCCGCAGGTCCATAATGTAGCCATCTACGCCTTTGTCCTTCTCTTCCTGAATGGCTTTGCGCATCTTCTCCACAGCGTTTGCATTAAAAGTGGAGAGTCGGGCATAGCCTACTTTAAAGCCCTTATCTTCCTTGACCTCCGCTACTACGGGATCGATCTCAATACGGTCCCGCTGTAGGGTTACACTAAATTCTTTTTTGTCCCGTTCCATGACCAAGGTCACGATGCTGCCCTTACGGCCCCGCAGCAAATTGGCTACTTGGTCTAGGGTCAGATTCTTGGTGGACTTGCCATCGACCTGCACAATGAAATCCCGAGCCTTGATCCCGGCTCGGGCTGCTGGAGTTCCATCAATGGGGGAAATGACCACGATCCTCTTGGAATCGTTGTCCAGACCAATCTGAAGCCCTACCCCAGAGAGTTCACCCGTGGTACTTGTCTGAAGCGCTTTATATTGTTCCGGGTCTAAAAAACGGGTGTAGGGATCGCCCAAGGTCTCTAGCATTTTGCGAACGTTCTCATAGGACTGTTCCGGAGTTTTAGTGGATTTATTGATGAAGCGGTCCCGTACAGCCTTCCAGTCTTGATTATTAAAAGTTCCATCCACATAGTCTTTATTAACGATTTCCCAAACCTGCTGCGCTATATTTCCAGTCCCTCCCTGCGCGAGCAAGGAGTTGCCAGAACAACCTGTTATTAATAGTGCAGATGCAAGCAATAGGCCAGATAGTTTCAGGGTGCGCTTAATCAAAGGGACCTACCATAGTGTGGATTGAATGAATTGAACGAAGTGCTCTATATCTATGGTAATCTGTCTGCGCCCTGCATACTGCTTAGGCTAAGGGCGACCGCGGGCTATCGGCAAATCAGGATTATCAAAGGCAGTGGGGACATCTTTTGTTTGGATCAAGATGGCATGGGGAACTGGGCGGGGCTCATAGGCCGTGAGGCGTTGTCCCCGATAGACCAGGGAGGTGGAAGCCCCAGAATCCAGGAGTACAGCATCTTGAACGCCTGCTTTCACCAATGCCTGGCCTAAATCTACAGCATTGACACGATTGTGGGTAATTCCTGCGACAAACCGACCATCACCCATCATCCCCATATAGGAGCGATGACGCGTCTGCATCCAAGAATCAATGACCTTATTCATTTGCTCTTTGGTCTGTCCTTGGCCATCTCGGACAAGCCATGCACCCCCTAAAAAGACATCCGTTACGTCAGGAACCAGAGATTGAATGCCTTCAATCGTATTCAAGTAGCCTCTATTAAAAGGGGCGACCACAAAAGCCTTGGGACTGATAATCACCAATGGACGACCGGCCAAGCCGCCAGATTCCGCTTGGATGATTGGCTCAAAAGCCCCTACATTGGCACTCAGAATCGGACCAATCATCTTGGCCGGTTCACGGGTACGCAGGGGAAAAAATCCACCGTTCACTGCGGCCTGAGTTCCAGGATTTTGCTTTAGATAGTCTTCCAAGCTATTGCGACCATCTCCATGAAAAGTAAGGGGATGGCCACCCACTGCCATCGAAAGCTCTACTTTATCCACGGTTACGGAGAGGTAAGAGAGCTTAGCCTCAAAATTGACAGGAGGACGAGAAATAGTTAAGTCCGCATCCTTTTCTCCACTGCCTTTTGCCAGGGCGAGTTGCAGCTGGGATTGACCAAAGCGGTTGAGCTGTAAGATATCGCTTGATTCACCGGCATAGCCTTCATCCATGGTAAAAGCCATGCGATAACCAGCTTCCTTAGCTAAGGCTATGACCCGTTCATCTCGGTTGCCCGTGGGATAGGCAAGATAGTTGACCACAATGCCCAACCTTTTTTCCAGGATGGCTTTGGACTCAAACAATTCTCGATGGAGTTTAGCATCGTCTAACTTAGTGAGATCTACCGGATGGGTCATCGTATGGGCTTCAACCGTGACTAGCCCATCTTTCACCACTTCTTTAAGTTGATCCCAAGTTATGTGGTCTTTGCTTGTTTTTACGCCTACATAAGCTGGAACAATGAAGAATACGGCTGGATAGTTGAACTCTTTAAGGATGGGATAAGCCTCTGCGTAATTCCCAAGATAACCATCATCAAAAGTCAGCAGAATGGGCTTTGAGGGAAGAGGCTTGTTTTCGGTGAGATGGGCGTAGAGCTGGTCCATACGAATGGGCGTAAAGCCTGCTTCTTTAATGGACTCCATCTGTGCTCGGAATTTTTTGGGAGGTACGTCATAGGAGACATCTTTTTTCTTTTTGACATCGTGATACATGATCACAGGTACTCTAAACCTGCGAGATTCTGGAGTCATCTCTACAAAGGAGCTAGAGGCTTCCATGGGGGCATTGGTAGGGGCAATTGTTTCTGCTTGGGGGGCAGTTGTCGGTGCAGCAACTGTAGGCATTGGAGAGAACTGGACATAATAGAGGATCCCCCCGGCCAGGAAAGCCGCTGCCATAACCGCGGACCAAAGCTTGAACCTTGATCCCCTAAACTTGCGACGGGGTAAATGTTGACCATTGCCGTCGGATTTTCTAATCCGTCTATTCATCCGTCTATTCATAGGAGCCTAGGGTCTTGCTTGAGGACTACAGGAAAGGATACAACATCAGCCTGTGACCTGATCCTACGAACTGATCCAAGGCTCTCGCATGCCTATGTGTATGTTGCGACAATTAACCAAGTGTTAAGGATGTTTTCGAGTTGCTTGCATAAGATTTAAAAGGGGTTATATTTAATTTATTAACTTCGTTGGTTCAACAGTTCAAAGCGAAGAAGGAGACGGGAAAAGATAACTCCTGGTTAACTGTTCGCCCCGCCAAAACTTTGCAAGAACTAGTGTCTGCTTGTATCCACATTGACTAACTCTAAAGGGTTATACATTGTTCGAAAAAGCTCCAAATATTACAGTCGCCTCAACCTCGGTCTGAAACACCATATAAGTGTTCCAAAGGGATGCTTCTAGCATAGTCTAAGCTCCGACCGTGATTTACGAATTAAATGGTGTGCCTCAGTTCTAAGGGCTGGGGCGCTGTATTTTGTATGGGCATATATTTCTCATCCAACGATATAAATAATTGATCAATCAAGAGAAAATGTTGCGCTGGTTAACTAAGTGTTAAGGATTCTTGCAAGGGATTGTGTAGGTTAAGAAAGGGGGTATAGTTAACTCATCAACTACACTAAGTTCAGGGGTTCAAACGAAGAAATAGACGGGAAAAATCCACTTCCTTTTAACTGTTCGACCCGCCAAAGCTTCGCAAGAACTAGTCTCTATTGCATCCACATTGTCAAACTCTAAGGGGTGTATACCTTCACAAACATTCTGAACATACAGTCGCCTCAACCTTGGTTTGATACGCCATAGAAGTAACATACAGGGATGCCCCTAGCATTGTCTAAGGCTCCAGCTACGATTAAATAACTGAATGGTGTGCCTCAGCTCTAAGGGCTGGGGCGCTGTTTTTTGTGCGGGTATTTTTTAAACCCTTAAGGTCCACTCAGGCAAACAGAGGGGACTGGATAAGTCTCTCTCTTAGTCCCTTTTTCGCGCACTACATAAACCTTTAGTTCTTCCACACATAGACAGGCCAAAGCCCTGGTTATCGTGCTTCCCACATCGAGGCCGATCATCCCAGGACCAAAAAAAGGCTTTACTTCTGAAGTTTTACGGTGGATGTAGAGGGTTGGCGTATGACCAAACACGATGGTCTTGCCTGAGATCGGTACTTCTGGAATTCCCCAAAATTCTCCGCGGATCCAGCGTAGGGTTTGTATCTTTTGCTGCTCTAGGGCTACTCCTCGCTGAACACCTGCATGGACTTGAATAAATGAACCATACTGGTGGATGTCTTTTAACCCTTCAAAATACTTAAGGACTTCTTCGGGAATATTCCCCCCAAAGCTCTCCAACGTTTGGGTTCCCCCTGCCATGAGCCAGCGAGCGGCATTGGCATGGTCTTGATGAGCTTCTAGACACATTTGTTCGTGATTGCCAATCAAGCAAGAGCCATAGGTCCGGACAAATTCTACGACCTGGGCACTATCAGGACCACGGTCAATCAAGTCTCCCCCAAACCAAAGCAAGTCCTCTTGGGTAGGACCGCTATAGTCCAGAAGTTCCTGGAGTAAATCCCAGGTTCCGTGAATATCTGTGAATAAATAGTGCTTCATGGTCTATTACTTATTGTGCCTCCTGAAGATGCTAATCATCATGAGACCTAGATGAAGACGCACAGGGGTATAGTTAGAAATACACGTTTTTTGCTTATGTTTCTAGACTTAAGGGCCAGCACAGGATGAAAGTTACTCAGGAAAAGCGTCCCAACTCCCAAATTGGGCTCAATATTGAAGTAGATGAGGCGTCAACTAAGCTTGTCTACGACAAAATGGTGCAAAAACTCATGCGGACGGCCCGTATCCCTGGATTTCGTCCTGGCAAGGCTCCGCGTCCGATTGTACTCCAGTATTTGGGTAAGGACTATGTCAAGGCAGAAGCCCTGAAAGAGGTGATTCAGAGAAATCTGGAACAGGCCCAGAGCCAGGTGAACGTACCTGCCATCGGTGAGTACGAGCTGACCGATCGGTTTGACGCTCTGTATAGTCAGTTTGAACCAGGTAAGAGCCTTACATTTCAGGCTGCTGTAGATGTAGAACCGGAAGTTACCCTACGCGAAGGTTATGAAAACCTCAGCATCAAATACGCTGAGGTTGCCTATGACCCCACCCGTGTCGATAAAACGTTAGAAGACTATCGCAAGCGCAAAGCCACCTCCATTCCTGCGGCTGACCGCCCTGCTCAGCTTGGGGATATTGCTGTTATGGACTTTAGGGGTAAAACCGTAGATGATGATGCCGAAATTCCTGGTGGTTCCGCCATGGACTTCCAGATAGAACTTCAGGAAAGCCAGTTTATTCCTGGGTTTGTCCTAGGCATTGTCGGTATGAATGTGGAAGAAACCAAAGAAATCCCGGTTCGTTTTCCTGATGACTATGCCCAAGAAGACCTCCAGGGCCGTGAAGCACTGTTTACCGTCACGTTGAAGGAATTGAAAGAACAACAGTTGCCTGATTTGAATGATGACTTTGCCAAGGAAATCAGCGAATTTGAAACTTTGGATGCCTTAAAAGCAGAATTGGAAAAGCGTTACCGCGAGGAAGCGGAGGAAGCGACCCAAGGCAATCGGGATATCGCTATCGTCGATGCAATCTTAGAAGGAACAACGCTAGAATTGCCTGCCACCCTGGTAAACCGGGAAGTTGAATTTTTAGCGAACCAAACGTTCCAAGATTTTCAGCGCCGTGGCATCGATCCCAGTGTCCTGTTTACGGAAGAAAATCTCCCCCAAATCCGTGCTCAATTCCAAGAAGAAGCCTCCAAGCGTTTGAAGCGAACCCTGGCTTTAGCAGAGGTGGCTCGTCGTGAAAAATTGACGGTGGACCAAGCTGCGCTTGACGTTCGGGTAGAAGAGCTACTAGCCGCAAGTCCAGACCTAGACCGCAGAGCCGTAGTTGAGTTTGTCCAAAATGAACTGCTTACCCAGAAAATTCTCGATTGGCTAGCGGAACATTCTACAATTGAACTGATAATGGAAAGCTCCCCCATCCCTTCAACGGATGCAAATGAGGTTAATGATGAATCTTCCTCTGATAAATAGTCAGATGTCCTATGGTCAGATTTCCTCTGGTCTAAACGTCCAAAATGTGATCCCCATGGTAGTGGAGCAATCCTCCCGCGGGGAGCGTGCCTTTGATATTTTCTCTCGTTTGTTGCGTGAGCGAATTATCTTCTTAGGCACTCCTATTGATGATATGGTCTCCAACCTTGTAGTCGCTCAGCTACTCTTTTTGGAAGCCGAAGACCCGGATAAAGATATTTTTCTCTATATCAATTCTCCTGGTGGCTCAGTAACTGCAGGAATGGCTATTTACGACACCATGAAGCACATTCGTCCGAAAGTATCCACGATCTGTGTAGGTCTGGCTGCTTCTATGGGAGCATTTTTGCTCTCTGCCGGAGAAAAAGGTAAGCGCCTATCGCTACCCCATGCTCGGATCATGATCCACCAGCCGTTGGGCGGCGCTCAGGGACAAGCAACGGACATTGCTATCATGGCCAAGGAAATCCTCTACCACAAAACCCGGTTGAACCAATTGATGGCAGAGCATACAGGTCAGCCACTAGAACGGATTGAGCGGGATACGGACCGTGATTTCTTTATGTCTGCGGAAGAGGCAAAAGAGTATGGTTTAGTAGACCAGGTAATTGTCCGTCGTCCGGTTGCCGAGGCCCTTGCGGCACGCTAAACGTCTCACGTTCTAAATATTTGAGGTTGTAATTCCATGGCCACAAAATCTTACGATGCACATCTGAAATGCTCTTTCTGTGGCAAATCTCAAGAGCAAGTTCGTAAGCTGATTGCTGGCCCTGGAGTTTACATTTGCGATGAATGCGTAGAGCTGTGCAATGAGATCCTGGATGAGGAGCTATTTGAAGCCCCCATCCAGGCTCAGGCAAGTCGTAAATCCGCTCGTGCTGCGGGCAAAGAGCTGAGCAAATCTGCGCCTGACTTGAAGAGTACCCCCAAGCCTCAAGAAATTAAGAGCTACTTGGACCAACATGTGATCGGTCAGGAGGAAGCTAAAAAAGTCCTTTGTGTAGCTGTCTACAATCACTACAAGCGCTTAGCCAATCGTTCCGAGAACCCCGACGATGGTGTTGAAATCCAAAAATCGAATATTCTCTTAATCGGTCCAACGGGTTCCGGTAAAACTCTCTTGGCTCAAACCTTAGCCCGTATGCTGGATGTCCCCTTTGCAGTAGCGGATGCCACGACCCTTACGGAAGCTGGTTATGTGGGTGAAGACGTAGAAAACATTCTGCTTCGCCTCCTCCAGGTCTCCGATGGGGATGTAGAAAAAGCACAGCGGGGCATCATCTATATTGATGAAATTGACAAGATTGCCCGCAAAAGTGAAAATCCTTCAATTACCCGTGATGTTTCGGGAGAAGGGGTCCAACAGGCTCTCCTCAAAATGCTGGAAGGCACTACCGCTAACGTTCCTCCCCAAGGTGGGCGTAAGCACCCATACCAGGAATACATCCAAATTGACACCAGCAACATCCTGTTTATCTGTGGTGGAGCTTTCGTCGGTCTAGAGCGAATTATTGAACAACGGACCGGGAAAAAGAGTATTGGTTTTATGCAAAATGCTGACCCTCAGAAAGATAAGCGGGTCATTGAGTCTCTCAAGACCATGGAACCGGACGATCTGGTGAAGTTTGGTCTGATTCCAGAGTTCATTGGACGGATTCCAGTCATAGCGGTTCTAGAGCCTCTAGATGAAGAAGCGCTTACCCAGATTCTCACTGAGCCCAAGAATGCCATCATCAAGCAGTATCAACGGTTGATGAGTATGGATGGGGTAGAACTGATATTTGAGCTAGATGCTATAAATGCTATTGCTAAGGAAGCCTATCGCCGTAAGACAGGAGCCCGTGCCTTGCGCGGCATTGTCGAAGAAATCATGCTAGAGATGATGTACGAAATACCCTCCCGCAGTGATATTCAGACCTGCACTATTTCTAAGGAAATGGTGGAGTCACGCTCGACTTCTGAAATTCTATTCCATCCCCACTCTTTGCCTAAGCCTGAGTCAGCCTAGTGGCTTCTAGCGTCGTACGGAGAGACGGAGACTTCAAAGCACTCTTCCAGAGCAGCGATCAGTGCTTCGCAAATAGTTTCTATGGGTACGGGCTGAATTTCATGCAAGCCAATTACCGGATCTACCGTCCCAAAGACCTGCTCCATCAAGGAACGGTCAGGATTCAGCAAAATAGAGCCATGCTGGAGAATGCCCCGGCCTCGACGTAGCTGAGCACTGCCAATCAGCTTTTGGCCTTGCCAGACCAAATCGCCGCGAGTGGCAGTCCCAAAACAACTGGTCTTGCCGATATAGCCCCGGCCTTGGCTGCCAAATTCGATGGGAACCCCCAAACGGGCCATGCCTTTAATCAAGAAAGCAGAAAGCTGCTGGTAGGTGTGTTCTACGGTTCCTTGAAGTCCGCTACAGATGACCATATAGGTCAAGTCGCCCTGATGTAAAACAGCTCGCCCTCCTGTGGGCCTGCGGACTACTTCTAAGCCCAGAGGCGGACCGATAGCAAAATCATCCTTCTGGTGATAGCCCACAGAAATAGCGGCAGGTTGCCAACGATAAAAGCGCACCATCGGCGGAAGTTCTCCCGTCAGGTGACGCGCTAGTAGTTCTCTATCCAAAGCCATATGAGTCTGCCCATCGGCTTCCACATAGGGCCATAACAGCCAGGAAGAGGCCATTATTTGAATGGGTTCATTATTTGAATTTCTCAATCAGTACTTCGTCGTACTCATCAGCCAGCGTTGCCACAATCGTAATTGCTCTGGAAACTTCTCCGGGGTCTAAGTCCTGTAAGGTGCGAGAGCAGGTGAGGATTATTTGTTCACCCTTAATCGCAAAACGGGCCTCTAGGGTGTCAAGCCAATTTTTTTCCAGGAGAAACTTATTCAGCCCAGCTTCATCCTTAGCCGGAAGCGCAAGCACCGGAGACCAGACCATCAGGGTATCTTCCGAGGATTCTCCAGTGAGATAGACGAAAACATCCACGGTGCCATATCTGAATTTCCAAACATGCTGTGGGGGTTGAATTTTCGTATCCCGTTGGGGATTTTCACCCAAGGTGGAGATAATGGCTTCGACGGTGTCTACATAAGTATTGAGATGCATTTCGTCTTCGGTGTAAGGTTCATTTGCCTCAACAGACATCATGGTCTCCTGCGATATTTCTTCTATTATGCCTTTTCAATAGCCCAATCCAGGTTAAGCATCCTGTACTCCAAGACCTGATTGGCCTACATTATTGTTACAGACTGTTAACGGATGATGACGAACAAAGATTGGCTCAAGAGTGCTGGAATCCCTTTTCAGATTGCAATCCAAGCGCCAGAAGAAGGAGCTTGCTGCCCTATATTTTTCTTGGAAGGAGAAAAGAAAGGAGTGCTTTGGGTCCATCCGGATAATTGTGACACTCAGGGACAGATTCTGGGTGAGGCGAGTGGGCTTTTGCAGAGTACGCTGGTTCCCTTAGAGCCTTTGGAAGGATGGGAGAATGCGCTTGCCGCTGCGGTAAAAGGTCGCCTGTCTCACGTGGTGGTGGATGAAACACTTTTTGACAATGAGGAGGTCTTTTTATCGGACATCGAAGGTTATCTTCGTTTAACCCCTGCTAATTTCCGCTATGCCCTGAAGCTGATGACCAAGAAAAGCCAGGTGCGGTTTATTGATTTCTCCACTACAGCCACTTCCGCTCAGAAAAATAAAAGCCGTAAACGGGTGCTTTCCGGTATCCAACCTTCGGGGGATATGACCCTGGGTAATTGGCTAGGAGCCGTAGAGCTATGGAAAAAACAGATTGAGGAGTATCCCAACTGTTATTTCTTCCTGGCTGATTTGCATAGTCTGACGGTCACCCCAGAACCGGAAGAATTGCGCGAACGGATTCGCAAAACGGCGACGCTGCTGCTGGCTTGTGGGCTAGATATGGAAAGGGCTGCCATGTTCCGTCAATCTCAACTGGGTGGTGTGCATACAGAACTGGCTTGGTTATTTGCGTGCATCACGCCAGAGGGTCGCTTGGAGCAAATGACTCAGTTTAAGGAGAAAGCCCAAAAGCAAGCATCAGTTGGCACAGGCTTAAAGATTTATCCCATTTTGATGGCTGCGGACATTGCCATCTATCAAAGTCATCTGGTGCCGGTGGGTGACGACCAACGTCAGCATTTAGAGCTAGCCAGAGAGATTATTCGCAAATTCAACAGTCGCTACGGTCATACCTTTGTAGTCCCCAAAGCTTTAGTGCGAGAGGGTTCCATTGCACGGGTTATGGATCTGACAGACGGCACCAAAAAGATGTCCAAGTCATCCACGAATAAAGATGGCTGTATTTATTTACTCGATAGTCCAGATGACATCAACCGCAAAATCAAACGAGCTAAAACCGATGCGATTCGTGAAATATATCCAGATGCCATAGAACGACCAGAGACCACTAATCTTCTGGGAATTTATCAAGGACTTACCGGTTTGAGTACTGAAGCCGTAGTTGCTGAATTTGAAGGTCAAGGGCATGGCGCTTTGAAGAAAACGCTAGCGGAGTGTTTGATTACCAAGTTAGAGCCTGTTCGAGAACGCTATGCCCAATATTCGGCGGAACCAGGCTATGTGGAGGGCGTCTTGAAACGGGGAACAGAGCGTGTCTATCCTATAGCTGCTGAAACCTTGAGCAAGGCTAAAGAACGGGTTGGCTTATAAATTGGAAGCATCGGCTCCCGATTGGTTCATTTGGTATTTACATCAAAAATGCACTCGTTTTGCCTAGAAGACTAAACTGGCTTTTATATCAATTTTCTGCTTTTAGTTAGCGATTTTCCCTCGCTGCTGCACTTTTTGCGTTCACCCATTCACTACAGCCATCTACCCAGTACTCTTTCTTCCAAATAGGGGCATGGTACTTCAAGGTATCAATGGCATACTGACAGGCCTCAAAGCCTTCTTTGCGATGGGGAGAACCAACGGCCACGATTACAGAAATCTCACCGATGCATAACCTGCCAATCCGATGGTGGATAACCACTCGATTGGTTTCAGGCCACTTTTGATACATCTGGTCAGCTATTTCAGCAAATACTTTGAGGGCCATCGGTTCATAAGCTTCGTATTCGAGGAAATCCACAGGTCTTTTGCCTGTTTGATTGCGTACGGTTCCGCACATAAGATTTACCGAACCATTGCCTGGGTCAATGGCCAGATCATAGACCTCTTGCAGGTCGAGGGGAGCGGTTGTGATGCGGAAGTGCTCTAGATTTTTGGTCATGGCTGCATTATTGCAGTTGGATCAAGCAAGATGGAAGTAGTAGCCAGTGATTGGAGGATAAGTCCTATGGCTCAACGCAGTTTCAAATGGGATGCAGGGAGATTTTGGCAAACCCTGGTCTACTTTAAGGTGTTAGAACCCCCTGCTTGGATACGTTCTCTATTTCAGGGCCCCAGCACTCAATCTGAGAGAGGAAAAATGCCTATAAACAATGTAATTTTTGATTTTCAGCATCCATCCAGTGATGTGAAAGAGACCTGGGGGGCTCTGGATGACGTAGTAATGGGGGGCGTCAGCCAGAGTGGAATCCGACTTGGAGAAAATTCGGCTTTGTTTTCAGGCAATGTGTCCACGGATAATTCCGGCGGTTTTGCTTCGATCCGTACCCGCAATTTTGAAACGCCCTTCGATCTATCTGGATATGAAGGTCTCGAAATTCGTTTACGGGGAGATGGTAAACGCTATAAATTCATACTCCGCAGCGAAACAAAATGGGATGGCATCGGCTACTGCTACTCCTTCGACACGCTAAAAGACACCTGGACAACGGTACGGATTCCCTTCGCGCAACTGATTCCTGTCTTCCGAGCCAAAACCCTCAAGGATGCAGCTCCGCTGGATACTCGCCAGGTTAGTTCTTTCCAAATCATGCTTAGTAAATTTGAGTATGATGGAGCACTAAATCCCTCTTTTTCTCCTGGTTATTTTGAATTACAGGTGGAATCGATTAAGGCTTATAGGAGTGCGCTTCTTTCTTAGTTGGCGAAGGTTCATTGATACTGTCTAATCTCTCTTTTCAATTCCAGTAATTTCAGAGACTAGGACTGAAGCTGTATCCATTAGAGAAGTATCGATGCTAATTTGATATTTCTTATGATGTAAGATCTCAGTCACAACTTTTTCTAAATCAGCATTTCCTTTTCTAGCCCCCAAGCCATTGATAGAGCATTCAATCTGTCTGATACCATACTCTAATGCAAAGATGGAATTCTCCACAGCCAGCCCTAAATCATTGTGACAATGGACTGCAATAATAGCTTGGTCAATATTGGGAACCCGATGATAGATCATGTGAATCAGTTGAGAGAACTGTTCAGGATGCGCAACTCCTAAACTGTCAGGAATACATATAGTGGTGGCTCCGCCCCGTATCGCAGTCTCTAGGACTTTACAGAGAAAATCTGGCTCGCTTCTAGTGGCATCAAAAGCATTCCACTCTACATCCCCACAGTGATTACGCGCTAGAGAAACCATGGCACTGACTTCTTCTAAGACCTGCTTTTGATTTATTTTTGACTTATCTTTTATATTGACGAGTGTATAGGTATTAATCCTTTCCCTGCTGGCTGGCTTAATAGCTTCCGCCACCTTCAGAATTTCCTCTTTGTTCGTCCTTGCCAACCCACAAACGATTGATTCTTTAATAAGCTTGGAAATACTCAATAATTCATCAAAGTCCTTTTGAGAATTTCCTGGATAGCTAACTTCGATAACATCTACCTGCATTTTTTCTAACAATTGTGCAAGGCATATCTTTTCCTGCAGGCTCATGGTTACACCAGGGGTAAGTTCTCCATCCCGCATAGTAGTGTCAAAGATCACTACTTTCTGAATAGGTAACATTGTTGTGATACCCCACTAGATTTAGGAAGACGGCTACAGAGTACAGTACTTCTATGCTTCCATATAGCATTGGCGAAATTTTGACCGTTATTGTTTGGAGTCTTTATTTGTACGCCGAATCATGGTCTGAGTGCAAGGCTAGAAAGACAAGCATTTCTCCATTACGATATGCGACAGCTCGGCATTTCTGGGTGATCCGGAGACTATACAATCGTTGCCCATTTGGGCCCTGAACAGAGTGAATCGTTTCCCCCTTTAAGGACTCGGATCTTCCGTAAGGTTTTGATGCAAGCAATCAATTCGGCTTTCTCGAGTGCGAATAGGTCATCCTGGAATATGGTGTCGTTTAAGTCGAGCGTGATCACGCCCCATCCCCATCCTCATGCACATGATCATCTCCGCCCGTCTGCCGAGCAGCGATCTGCTTGAGGGCTGCTGCCTCGAATTCATCCAAATCTGTTTCACGCGCGTTTCGTCTTTCCGCCTGGTGGATAGCTGCATCAAGCTTCGATTTAAAGGGTTCGCGATGCAACCACAGTTCATTTTCAGGAAAAGTTCTTTAACCGATAGAATTCTTTCAAGTAATCCGTGAAGGGGTGAAGCCCTGAAACTTTATTTCTAGAGTTTCAGGGCTTCAGTTCTTTGTTCAGCGAGTAGCGGTAGCCGTGATCGGAAGATATTTTGCTCCCTGGACTGTTCCCCTACTTGCCATTTCTTTGCAGATAGCATTCAACACCACGCGCTTATCCCGAGACCACTCTGGGGCAATGAGCAAGTGCTTGAGGCCATCGCCCGTAAGCCTGTGAATCTGCATCTGCGGGGGCAGGCGTTCCAGGGAATCACAGACCCAGCCTACATACTCTTCCATCGAAAACATCGGAATATGGCCCATTTTGTACTGGAAGGCCATGATTGACCCGCGCACAATATGCAGAGAATGGATTTTGATCCCGGTCACTCCGCTTCGTGCCATCAGATTCACCGATTCCATCATCATGGCGGGAGTTTCCATCTGTCCGGGAGCAGAGGGCAAGCCGTGAATCAGATGTCCGCAGATTTCAATACCCCGACGCTGGCTGCGCTGGACAGCATCGGACCATTCTTCAACCGTATGGGCGCGATTAATAAATTCTAAGGTCTGGTTATGGGCTGACTGGAGGCCGTATTCCACCCATAGATATTTGCGCCGGGCAATATCCGAGAGCAGATCTAAGGTTGCTTCTGGGACGGCATCGGGGCGGGTGCCAATGGCAAGCCCTACCACTTCAGGATGCTTCAAGCCTACTTCATAGACCTCTGCTAAACGTTCTAAAGGGGCATGCGTATTCGTAAAAGCCTGATAGTAGGCAATGAATTTCTGGGCTTTGTCTCCATAGCGTGCCTTCCAACGGGCAATTCCCTGTTCCAACTGTTCCGTTAGCGGTGTCGTTGGCGGAGTGATTTGGGCAGAAGAACCGGAAGCATCACAAAAAGTACAGCCGCCTTTGGCCCGTGTGCCATCTCGATTGGGACAGTCAAAACCTGCATCCAAAGTGACTTTGAACACTTTTTTGCCAAAGCGCTCTTTGAGTACTTCGCTATGGAGTAGATAGGGCAAAGCTTGGGACACAGGTAACAAGAGTGCAGTATTTCCTATTATCGACCTTCTTCCGGTCCGTTAACATGGACGGTAACTCCCTGATCACCGCATATGTTAGGCAAGTTTTTCAAAAAACCAACAGAACCGAATGACCGTGTTCCTCCAGGACAATATCTAACCAACGGATTCCCGATTATGACCTATGGGCGTACGCCTACCGTGGCCAGGGATGCTTGGGAATTCAAAGTCTGGGGTTTGGCGAAGGAAAAAACCTTGACCTGGCAAGATTTCATGGATATGCCGCAGGTGGGTCTGACCGCAGATTTTCACTGCGTGACTCGTTGGTCCAAATTAGAGGTGCAATGGACCGGGATCAAAGTTTTAGACTTTCTGAAAACGATTGAGTGGGACTCAGAAAAAACGAAGCATGTCATGGCCCACTGCTATGGAGGCTACACCACGAATATGCCCGTGGAAGATTTCCTCAAAGAAGAGAATATGTTTGCCCATATCCTCTCCGGTGAGCCGCTCCCCGCAGAACACGGTGGACCGATGCGCCTTTTGGTCCCCCACCTCTATGCATGGAAGTCCGCCAAGTGGATCAATGGGCTGGAGTTTATGTCTAGCGAACAACTAGGCTTTTGGGAACAAAATGGCTACCATCGCCGGGGAGAACCCTGGACGGAAGAACGTTACAGCCTATGAGCAGGACCTGGAGAAAACTGCTTCTCTTAATATTCATTCTTCTGTCGGGTTGTGCTGAAGGGCGTACTGTCCTGGAAAGTGAAGCTACCGCTGCAATGATGCGAGGGGATTTTGCCCGATCTATTCCCCTATGGAATCAAGTCCTCACCAAGGACCCCAAAAATGCGGATGCCTTCCGAAACCGAGGGACGGCCAAAGTTGCCGTAGAAGATTTGCCAGGAGCTTTGGCAGACTACAACGAATCTATAGCCTATGCCCCTCGTGTAGGAACTACCTATCTCTATCGTGGAGCCGTCTGGGAAGCGATGGGCCGCTGGGACGATGCGATTGTGGACTACAACCGGGTGTTGCAGTTAGAGCCTAGAGCCGATGATGCCCTAAATAACCGGGGCCATGCCTACGGAGGAAAAGGACAGTGGACAAGGGCAATCCAGGATTTTCAAAGCGCTTTGATCCTCAATCCCCGCTCTGATATAGCCCGCCTCAATTTGGCGCTGGCTTTCCTTGAGACGGATCAACCTAAGCGAGCCCTGGAAGTCTATACCAAAGCTTCTCAAAAAGAACGAACCTTCGCAGATTTTCAAGCAGCCCAAGCCTTAGCCCTATGGGAGAACAAACGCCCTCAAGAGGCAGCCGTATTAATGCGCAAAGCCTTGAAACAAGACCCCCGTTATGGCGACCGCCAATGGCTTCGCGAACTTCGCCGCTGGCCCCCTAAAATCGTAGCGAAGACTTTAGAGATGGAGCAAGCGTTGAAACTTCCTGGGTTGCGTCCGTAAACAAGCGTTACCAAAGCGCTTTAACTGGTTTGACAGGAGCTGAAGGCTGAATAGGTGGGGCTGCTTCCGTAAAGATAGCGGGTGCGCACTGTACCGAGCGAACCCGTGAAGGAGTGGATTGGGCTGAAGCATCCTTAGAAAGCTTGGGTTCTACCATATAAAGACTGAGGGCACGGCTCACGGCAAAATCTGGTTCTGCCTGAGGACAAGCGCTATTGACCCGAATTTGCAGGGCACGGACCCCTTCGATATCCACATCGACCGGGCTAAGAGGCTCTACCGAGCTATAGGTGGAGGCAAAAAGGCGCTTCCCATCTCCTACAATTTCTATCTGCACAGGCTTTTCATAACCTTTGTAGGGCATGAGAGCGCCTAGGTTAAAGCGAAAATTTTTCCAGGGGCTGCTGGCACCCAAGTCCATGGCGAGCGTGGAATTTTTGCGTCCAGGCAAAATCCAAGCCTGATCGTAGGTCGCTCCATTCACATCGTAGCCATTGCCGTACTGGACATTCCGTTGGTTTACGGGTAAGGCCTGAAAAAGATTAATGGTGCGGACATCCACCGTATCCTTGGTGACAACAATGTCTGGAGTACTCAGGGTTTTGGCGACGCTCTCCCTCTGCAGCGGTATGCTCTGGGCATAGACGGGGACGCAGACTGGAAGTAACGCTGTGAAAGCTGCTAGGGCGCAAGCCAGAGCTAGGGGACGCATATTCTTCTCCTCTTGGGGCGCATCGGCTAGAAAGTTCTTGATGATTCGCTCTTGGCTCAGAATACCCATATCGTCCGCTTTAATAAATAACGGTACAAAAATTTAGGGGGTTAGGTCCTTTTCTACTAGGGAAAAGGTTGCTTCTTGTGCTACCTGGGGATGAGGGTCTGCTTGTAGTTGCTTTAACAAAGCAATGGCGCGCTCATCGGAAGAGATTTTCAAGGCTTGCGCTACCCGAAAACGCATTTCCCAGCTTTCTGAAGCGGCAAAAGGAGCCAAAAGGTCATAGGTGCGTACGGAGGGAATTTGTCCCAAGGCCATTACTGCTGCTGTTTCAATCAGACCTCCCTGCTGAATCGCATCGGCCAAAAGCTCAATAGCTCGTTCATCCCTCAATTCTCCTAAGGCGGCCACTGCACTAAAGCGCACCATTTCGTCTTGGTCTACCCGATAGGCCTCCACAAGGTCATCTAAAGCCAATGGGTCGCCCAAATCACCCAATGCAGCAGCGGCAGCGGCCCGTACATCGAATTCAGGGTCTGTTGTTAGAACCTCTTGCAATAAGGCGAGGGTCTGAGGGGAACGTTTTTGTCCAAGAAGACTCACCGCCGAATAGCGTACCCGTGGGTTCGGATCTTTCAAGGCTTTGGCTAAAAGGGGGACGGCATCGGCGGCTTCTATAGCCCGCAGTTTGATGAGGGCTTGAATCCGCTGACCAAAGTCAGGGGCGTCTAACTGAGCCGCAATGGCTTCAAGGGATGTCATAGTTTTCCTATAATTCGATACAAGCGTCCCCAGGAAGGGCTACCTTATATACGGCGTACATTAGTATCCCATGCAACAAAGGTATTGGCTTCTTGCTCTCATCTTAGCGGTCGTTTTGGGAGGACTCTACGTAGTTTTTGATCCTATCCCTAAAGCCCTCAAACTCACGCCTGTGCCTGTAGCACTGGGCCTTGACCTCCGCGGAGGGAGTCAACTTACCCTCCTGGCAAAACCGACCCCCGAAGTCCCAAAGGTGACTTCTGAGATCCTACAAGGGGTCAAGGTGGTTATCGAACAGCGGGTCAATGGTTTAGGGGTGGCAGAAGCAACCGTGCAGGCCAAAGGAACTGACCAACTTTTGATCCAACTGCCTGGAGTAAAAGATCCAGACCGGGCGATTAAGCTCCTCGGAGACACCGCCCAACTGGATTTCCGTGAACAGGTTGGCACCGAAGCGAATGGCTTACCTCAATGGAAGAAGACAGGGCTGACTGGAGGCGACCTCAAAAAATCTACCCCTCAGTCTACCCAGGGTCAAAATTGGGATGTCGCGCTGGAGTTTACGCCTAGGGGTGGAGAGTTGTTTGCCAAGCTGACCGGTAATCTAGGGGGGACAGGACGGCGTCTTGGTATTTTTCTGGATGATAAGTTGGTAAGTGCCCCTACGGTAGGACCAGAATTTGCGGGTAAAGGGATTACCGGTGGAAGGGCTGTGATTACCGGAGCCTTTACGGCCCAAGAAGCCGCTGACACTGCGACTAAGCTCAATGCTGGAGCGCTTCCCGTGCCTGTAGAAGTCATCGAAAACCGTACGGTGGGAGCAACCTTAGGAGAAGACAGTCTCCGCAAAAGCTTGACCGCTGGTTTGGGCGGAACCATCGCGGTTTTGGTCTTCATGGTAGCCTACTATCGGATGCCAGGATTCATTGCAGACATTGCCCTCCTGATTTATACCCTGACTACGTTGGCCATATTTAAACTGATTCCAGTAACGCTCACTTTGCCTGGAATTGCCGGGTTTATCCTATCGATTGGGATCGCGGTAGATGCGAATGTGCTGATTTTCGAGCGCACCAAAGAAGAGATAAAGAGTGGTAAAAAAATATTTACCGCAGTGGAAGCCGGGTTCAGCCGGGCCTTTTCCAGTATTCTAGATAGCCATGTCACGACTCTGGTTTCTTGCACCGTTCTGTTCGTGCTCGGTTCAGGCATTTTGCGAGGATTTGCTTTGACGCTTGGGATTGGTATTCTGGTCAGTCTTTTCTCCGCTTTGACCTGTACACGCACCTTACTGTACCTGGCTTTGAATATTCCGTCTTTACGCAATCCAGTCCTCTTTGGGGTTAAATCCTCTGATTCCAATACAGCAGCAAGCTAACTGTTATGCAACTCAACGTTAACCGTAACCGAACTTTCTGGCTCTCTCTATCGGGTGGCTTCATTGCCCTCGGTCTGATAGCTATGGCGATCTCTTGGGCTACTATAGGTAGTCCCCTGCGGCTCGGGATCGACTTTACAGGGGGTACACTCCTCCAGATGCGTTTTCCCTCCGCTCAGGTAGTTCCTGACCCGGCAAAAGTGCGAGAAGCTTTGGAGAAGAGAGACTTAGCCAACAGCATCATCCAAAAGTCCGGAGAGGAAGAGATTCTGATCCGCACGAAACCTCTAGGACAAAAAGAACGCCTTGCTCTTCAAGATGAACTCAAGAAAGATCTCGGGGTGTTTAGTTTGGAACGGGTGGAGACCGTTGGCCCTACCCTCGGCAAAGAGCTATTTACGAATGGCGTCTTGGCTTTGCTTCTTGCTTTCTTGGGGATCAGCGTTTATATCGGCTTCAGGTTCCAGGCAGATTACGCTGTTTTTGCTTTGGTTGCGATGGTACATGACGTTCTGGTTACCATGGGGTTCTTTGCCATTTTAGGCTTAGTGTTTAAGACAGAAGTAGACTCCCTCTTTGTAGTAGCTCTATTGACGATTATTGGCTTTTCCGTAAATGATACGGTCGTTGTCTATGACCGCATTCGAGAAAACCTCAAGTTTATTTCTCGGAAAAAAGCATTCCGCGAAATTGTGGATGAATCTGTTAATCAAACTCTAGCCCGCTCAATCAATACTTCTTTGACAGCGCTATTAACTTTAGTTGCTCTATTCATCTTCGGCGGGCAAACAATTCATGATTTTGCGCTAGCCCTGATCGTGGGATTTGTGAGTGGTACCTACTCAAGTATTTTTAATGCCAGCATTCTTCTGACTTGGTGGCGTGAGCGTAAAGGGGCTAAGTCCCAGACAGCTGAAGCCTAATGGCTGAATGTTTTTCACAATATTGCCTCCTTTGAAACCACCGGACATAAATAACTTTACAACCTCATTAGAAATTGCCTGATTTTCAAGTTCCGATGCAAGGTTGTGACTGCTGCTACGCCCAAAATATAGAGGTTGAAAATTTTTTGTCCATAGAAAATACTTCGGTTCAATAGGCTATTTTTTGGACTTTAATATTTATTTACTATGAAACTCTGCTAACTTCATGCGGCCTAATGGCTTGGACTTCAACCACAGCAGAAGTTTTTGAGTTATCGCCAGCCCTGGTTAGATGCACCTCACTATTACAGCTCTGTTCATCAGCTTAGACTTTACTTCATGCATAGGCCAATTTACCTCTCGGTTGAGGAATGGGTCTGCCCAGTTCCTGTGCTGTTTCAATCCATTCTTGCATGACGATTTGTGCGCTTTCCAAGGCTTCTATGTAGGTTTTACCATCAGCTGCACATCCGGGGAGTTCTGGCACCTCAACAACAAAAGATTTGTCTTCCTCACTCCAATAGATAATTAGCTCATATTTCATCATCATCTTGACCTCCTAGTTTATATTTAAGAATAACCTCGCGAATTTACTTGACTTGGTAAGCTTTCGCTTTATTACTCTTTGGTTGAATATCTTAGAATTTCTTCAACTCCTTCCTTTGTGAAAATATGATGACTGCCTCGAATTCGCTTTTCAAATCCCATATTTATCAAAAGTTGACATAATTGCTCGAAGGGAATATTGCCGTCAGAAGTTCCTCTCAAAATTGTGAGTAGAAGTTTTTCCAACTTTCCCATAAACTACTCCAACTCTTGCTTATATATTGGCTGCAACTGAGACGTTAGAAGTCTGCGTACGATCACTTCGTGGCCGCACCGACAAGGCACTCACCCGGCACCTCGAACCGACCAGGCGATTCGAAACTACGCATTGAGTCTTCTACTTCGTTCCACACGGACTCGCGTTCCTGAGGGGACAGGTGAGCCATCATGGCATTGAATGCACCGAAGGCTTCTCGGGCGAGCCGCACGTATTCGGCGGTACTGGCCATTCTCAGGGGCACCGGCACAGCGCGAACCTCGGGGTTCGCAAATCCGGCTTGACGGAAGACGCCTTCGAGCACCCCGGGACCGCCAAGGCTAAACGGTCCAGGTTGCCCCGGAACGGGAGGCGGTAGTTGCACGCGACGGCGGATGATGGAAACCGGCACAGCACCCCAAGCGTTTCGATCGGGCGTGGAAAAGACAACGACGGCGACCCGACCGCCCGCTCTCAGAGCACGGCGCCACTCGCGTAGCGCTGTCACGGGGTGCGGCATATACATCAGACCAAGCCGACACAGCACCGCATCAAAGGAAGCGTCAGGGAGATCCAATTCCTCGCCATCCATGGCGCGGGTCTCAATCTGTTTGAGCCCCCGTTCACGGGCGACCTGAAGCGCAAGCTTAACGATCCCTTCCGCGATGTCGGTCGCCAGCACGTAACCGCTGGGGCCAACTCGTTCGGCGGCACTGACAGCCGGTTCACCTGCCCCGGTAGCGACGTCTAGGATGCGCTGACCTGGCTGAATCCGGGCCAGGTCGAGCATCTGGCGAGTAACTTCGCCATACCAACGATCCAGAGTGGGATTCCAGCGCCGCCATGCTGCGCCGTCCTTGTTCCATTGCTCTCGCTGCGCGTTCTTGTACTTCGCTGCGTCGAATGAGGGTTGCTGTTCAGCCACGGTAAGTTCTCCTCTCGGTTGGACCTTGATGTTGCTTCGCTGAACCCGCCGCAGACCATCTCTGGTTCTCAACAAATGGCTTTTATACGGTCGGGTTCAGCGATTTGTTATGCGGCTTTTTGGGTGACTTGAGTGGGACTGAAATAATTCGTCTGCCACTAGCAGCTTGTTTTTTCTGAAGGTCATCACAAATTGCCTGTAAATCATACTTAAAAGACTTAGCGTGCTCTTCCCTAATTCTGTAAATCTCTTCGAGTACTTCATCTTTCCACATGGTTATTCTCCCATTAGCTCATAGGGGGTACAGATCGTCGGTAGTTCGTATCAGCAATTCTCATTATGAGACATTTGTGCTCAAATCTTAGCTGACAGAGAGTTTTATGACTGAATCGCTCAACGATAGAATGCGGTTTCCAGCCTGTTAAACTGCTCAAAGCAGGACAGTTGAATGA
>JBAUTB010000113.1:0-7581 GCA_049582005.1 Gloeobacterales cyanobacterium
CTCATTCCGGCGGCTTTGCATCAAGATATCGATGACTTGGCCATTCTTATCGACGGCTCGCCATAGGTAGTACTGTTTGCCCTTAATCTTGATCACGACTTCGTCGAGATGCCATTTATCGGCAGGTTTGGGGCGGCGGCGACGGAGCTGATTGGCATAGGCTTGAGCAAACTTCAGACACCAATTTCGGATTGCTTCATAGGTAACGGTGATCCCTCTATAGAGCATCATCTTCTCAATGTCTCTGAAGCTGAGAGGGAAGGTGTAATACAACCAGACGCAGTAGGAAATGATTTCGGCTGGGAAGCGATGTCGTTTGTAAGAGCTGCTCATCCTCTAAGCATTACATAGACAGCGGAGTGAAGACAGGGGCGTTAAGTGTCAATACCTTATTGAAGATAGGCAGGCGCGTCTTTTTAGCGCCGCAGTCGCTATCACTTCTCAACTTCTCAACTCCAACCAAGTTCTTTGCAGTCGTGGTCTGGATTGAGTTTGGAAGCGTAAATAATTATTGCGCTGCCGTTAAATATCAACAAATGCCGTCAAATTGACTTCCTTATTGCAAATGATAGAGCCTGGAACCGTTGATTTTTCCGTGAGCTATTCTCAATAAGACCGAGCCCATATTGCAAATATCCATAGCACAATAACTATTTACGCTTCCAGAGACAATGGACCATGTCCTCAAAGCCGCATCCTAACCTAAGTGGCGACGGCTATACTGCGCAACTCTAAAACAGAAGCTTAAGTGCTTTTCCGTTCCACTGCTCCCCAAACCCCGTTCTGGCTTTTTTTACCGTCAACGTTTATTAATTTTGTCCTCTGGCACTTTGGTCGTTCCCGAAGCTGGGACCAGTTGCATGACCGCCTTGCATACTACTAGAGGGAGGTCTGGCCTCGTTGTTGTCATGACCGCCACGGCGCTCGCCTCTCTGCGGCATGCAGGCAACCAAAGCTTGGCGATCGTTTGCTGCCTGAACACAGCTCTGCCTTTTCTGGACCTCGGCGAGTCGCTCACTGATACGTTTCAGGATTTCGGCCTTGTGCTCCTGAAATTGACTTCCGTTACCCTCTTGCTGATATCCATTGTGGTTCATCATGCCTCCGCTACCACCATTGGACGCAGGGCTGCCGAAAGACGAGGAGTTAGGGCTGCTCTGGCACCAGGCTACAGCCGGAGATGATAGGATCGCCACCACGGCCATCAAAAGCACATACTTATTCATTGAAGCCTCAGTTAAAGTGAGAGAGGGACTCAACAGCAAAGTATGCCCAATATTGCAAGTTTATACCAGCTCACCCAGCAATTCTAAATTCAATCTTGGTTCACTCATTGTGGTTCCTGCCTCAAGTAATTTAGAACTACAAAATAGAGGTCTAATAACCTGAAAACAGCTAGATTCATTATTATGAATCCCTTCCGCTGGCTTCTAGTTCCCTTGATAGCTGTTCTTTTTTATTCCACACCAGCTTGGGCCGCCCCAGGAGATATAAATCAAGATGGCAAATTGACGCAGGATGACGTATTGCTTCTCGAAGCCTATCTCAAAGGAAGCAAACTCCTCACGGACGAGCAAATCCATGCCGCCGATGTGAATGGCGATAAGAAAATCAATGACCAGGACCTCCAAATCCTCAAAGCAAGCCTTGGTGCGGTAAAAAATCAACCGGGTAGCCAAGTCCATTTGGATTCTGCTTATTCTGGCCAAGTGATTGACCAAAAAACAGGTGAACCTATTCCTAATGTGGAAATAGAAGTCCCTGAAGATGGCATTAAAGCAAAAACCGATGATTTTGGCCGATTCTCACTCCCCAAATCCGTGGGTTCCCAGCGCATTCTCACGGCGCGGGCTCAGAACTATGCTCCCTTCTCCGTTACCGTCGCCAAACAGGAACAGAAATTTGATGTGCGCCTCAAGCAGTTGTCCAATCGTCTAGTGGTCCTAACCGACCAAGTCCATCATTTAGGAGACGACCGCTTCAGTAAAGAATATTCTGCTAATGCCAGCCAGTTTCGGATTCCGGCCCAAGGGTCGTCTTTTAAGCAGACCTTCGAGTTGCAGAGCATTCCTGAGCAAGACCCGATTTTGCGCATTGGATCTTTGATTGGCGTAGACACCCCTGAATCAGTGCAGGCAGGACAATCGCACTTGCCCCTGCAAGCTACCTTCCAAGGTAGTCCAGAAGCTGCTTTCAGAGTTTACCTGAATGGCACTTTAGCTCAGCGATTACTTTTGAATGGAGATAATCTAGAAATTCCTCTTCCCCGCTGGATGCTGCGCCAAGGGACCAACACCATAGAATTGGCCACAGCACAAGCCAATGGTGGGCAGGCTATTTTTAGTTTTGCCGGGATATTCACAATTGCTCAGGGAGGCACTGGTGCTTTAGATTATGACGATATTGAATTTGCCAACGTAGTTCTTGAGCTGCCTGGTGAAGAGAAGCCTGATGATTTTCGTAGCAATAGTCAAACTGATAGACAGTAGCGTTGCAGAAGTGTTGCCGATTTTACTCAGAGGCGATCCGGCCTAGAAGTTGTATATTCAAACCAACACTTCTGCACCCCTATCCATTACTTCTTAGGAGCCTCCCCCGCAGGAGCTGTAGTAGGCGCAGGCGTAGGAGTGGCATTTTCTCCCGTTTTCTTCTTTCCTCCACAGGCCGCTAATCCCATCATGAGAGCCCCAAGGCATACAACCGTTCCAACCTGTTTCAAATAGCGCATGGATTATTACTCCTTATACTTAGGTTGACTTTTGGATATAAACCGCGTCTATGATGAAACCCGTTGTTTTTTCTAGGGCAAACCTTCAGGTTTCAAAGTGGACGTGGTTTAACTCAATGGTCCGTTTATCTTTCTCAACAGTCTTACGAGGATAAAATGAGTCTTGCTGGAAAGAGGGTCTATCTGCAACGAAACTAATGCTTTATAGGCGTTTTGAGGTTTCAACAAACTTTCAGGACAGCAGCGACTCATTCAAGTTGTTTAACGTCGAGCTTATGGTTTAGCTTCAGAAACTTCCAAAGGCTTATTGAGCTTCAGTTTAAGTGTCGTGCCCCGCTTCATCACGACTTCCCCTCCCGGACTATTGAGCACCACAGCGGATGCGGCGGCAGCACCCCCTAAGGTCCCTGCGGGAAGTCCAGTCGCTTTGCCCAGATAGTGCCCCGCGACAGCTCCACCCACAATCAATCCGCTATTTCGTAGAAACGTCCCTTGGGTCTTGGTTTCAATCTTGGTATCCAGCAACGTGGCATCCAGGGGCAATCGGGCACCATCTTTGAGGATAATATCGTCAAAGACCAAGTGCATCTTGGCCTTTTTTCCTTTAGCAGCCTTTACAACTTCTTCCAGGTGCCCTTCTATTTGTGCATCTTTAAGCACGGGATTTCCCCCGAGCAAAGGATTATATTCTCGCAGGAGGAAGTGGTCCTGGTCGTGATTTTTATTGGTAGCGAGGTCCTCTTGCAGTTTTGCTTCAAACACAGTGCCAGCGGGTACAGAAGTTGCTAGAGTGGCTGTCTGTGTTTGGGCCATTACCGCAGGGGATAGAACAAGCAAGGGCAAGGCAAGTAAGGAGCCAAGCCTATGAAATTTGATTTTTGTCATGGATATGAAAGTCCTCTATTTATAGGGCAAGCTGAGCTTTCAAGGTCTCAAGCTGCTTAGCAGACATGACTTTCTTGCTAACCAGATCGTCAAGGCTCTTATAGGGTCTGCCTGCTACGATTTTCTTCGCTGTTTTCGCCCCAATGCCTTTGACTTGCTGGAGTTCCTTTTCGGTAGAAGAGTTTACATTCACCTGGGCTGTGGTAGATTTTTTAGACTTAGGAGCTGTTTCTGGAGCTTTGGTCGCTGGTTTGGTCTGAGTTGGGGCAGGGGCGGTGGTAGGGGCTTGCGCTAATACAGGGAGGGGCAGCAGCGTACTTAAGGCCAAAACCAGAGTAGGTAGAGCTTTTCTAAAGAACATGATGATTCTCCTGGGGCTTGAACGTATTGATTGATACGTTAATAGGGCCATATGGCAAATGAATGTACGTTGATTGTCATTGCAATATCTGGAAACAGAAACCATCCTTTATTTGAACTATGTCTGCGACACTGGTTTGCGTACCGCTGTCATTGTCCATCATGAACCTGCAAAACGCTGTAAGCGTGAAACACTGGTTAAGACAGAAACAGGTAGCCATTGGCCTTCTCCTAGGCTTTTTAATCTTACTGCTAGCCAATGACACGGCTGTCGGAAAAGGGTTTGGAAATACCGGAACAGTAACCGTTGAGGTTACACTGGGACATCCCGCCAATACCTTCGTACCAAATCAAGCCTTAGGTGCTGGTTTGGATGGTTTAGAAGAAGGCGATGTAGCCCGCCTCTATAAGTCCGACAATATCCGCCAGATGAAAAGTGCTGGGTTGGGCCCAATCTCCTATCGCTTACGAACCGAATTAGGGATTGAAGCCTGGCACTGGAATGAACAAGGTACTTGGAGCGATCCCGAACCTCAACAAGGTTACTGGATTTCCAGCGATCGCACCGATACGCCCATTTTGCTCTCTCACGGCTATCGCCTGCCGCGTCGGGGGAACACGCTCGATCAAGCTGGCCATGATGGATATTCCCGTCTCGATGACGGTGACACCACTTCTTTCTGGAAAAGCAATCCCTATCTGGACAAACACTATACCGGAGAAGACAATTCCCTTTACCCTCAGTGGGTTCTCGTAGACCTGGGACAGCGACGCAAAATCAACGCAGTGAAAATCCTCTGGGGCCTGCCCTACGCCACTCGCTATCAGGTGGAATACTGGGATGGAGAGGATCTTGAATATCTCAATGATATGCAGCCCGGTCAGTGGCGTGTTTTTCCTTTGGGACAGATTTCAGCAGGAAGAGGAGGGAAAAACCTACAACGCCTCAGCCAAACGCCGATTTCAACGCGCTATCTGCGAATTGTACTAACCGAAGCTTCAGGTGTCGCTCCCTCAGGTTCAAAAGATATCCGGGATAGTTTGGGTTATGCTATTCGGGAAATTTACATCGGTACGCTGGACCAAAGGGGACAGTTTAACGATGTCATGAGGCACGGCAAGAGAAAAGAACGCCAGACCATTATTTATGCTTCCTCAACCGATCCTTGGCATCGAGCATCCAATCGAGATCCTAATGTTGAACAACCAGGGTTCGACCTCGTTCTTCGCAGTAACTTGACTAACGGACTGCCCATGCTTACCCCTGTGGGCGTGTTCTACGACACCCCGGAAAATGCGGCAGCACAAATTCGCTTTCTCAAGGCGCGGGGATATCCTGTCCGCCAGATCGAAATGGGGGAAGAACCGGACGGACAGAAAATCATGCCAGAACACTATGGTGCCCTCTACGTTCAATTTGCCCAAGCCATTCACGCGGTCGATCCAACCTTACAACTGGGCGGTCCCGGCTTTCAATCAGAGATTGAAGGATGGAATACTTTGCCTGATGTCCAGGGCAACCGTTCTTGGATGAATCGCCTACTGAAATATCTCCGCGATCGCCATCACTTCGATGACTTTAACTTTTTCTCCTTTGAATGGTACCCCTTTGACGATCTGTGCCAACCGACTCCACCCCAGTTGGCTCAAGCACCTAACTTAATGACTAAGGTGTTCCAACGCCTCCGACAAGATGGCGTTCCTACCACAATTCCTTGGATTATTAGTGAGTATGGCTACTCCTCATCTGCCGGGCAGCCAGAGGTTGAAATGCCCAGTGCCCTACTCAATGCTGAAATCGTGGGTCAGCTCCTCACCCTAGGGGGCAAAGCGGCCTATCTCTATGGTTATCAACCGAACGTCCCAATCCGCGAAGTAAAGAGGTGTAATACTTGGGGAAATTTGATGTTGTTCCTTGCGGATGAGCGAGGGCGAATCCACTCGCCAATGCCTACCTACTACGGTGCTAAGTTGCTAACTCAGGAATGGGCGCAACCCGTGCATCAGTCCCACCAACTGTATGATGCTTCCTCCGACATTCGCAACCGTCAGGGGCAACCGTTAGTTACTGCCTATGCCGTTAATCGTCCCGATCACCAGTGGTCGATCTTATTGATTAATAAAGACCCGAAACGCGCATGGCCGGTTAAGATTGTTTTTCGGCAGAAACCCGACAATAAGCTCTCGTTCCTTCAAGATAAGCTGGATGTCTTTCAATATTCTTCTAAGCAATATGTTTGGCATGCTCAAGGGGAAAATGGCTATCCCATGCGCAGCAAACCGCCAGAGCATTTCACCCTGCAAGGCAAGGCCGCAACCCAGATTGCGCTCCCCGCCTATTCACTGACGGTGGTGCGGGGAATGAATCTAAATCTGACTAGCAAATAATTTTGCATTGGCCCAGAACCGAGAGGAGTGGATCCAATGAGAGTCTTCATAATAGGGGTGGTATTGACAACTTAACGCCCCTGTCTCCACTCCACTGTTTATGTAATGCTTAGAGGATGAGCAGCTCTTACAAACAACATCGCTTCCCAGCCGAAATCATTTCCTACTGCGTCTGGTTGTATTACACCTTCCCGCTCAGTTTCAGAGATATTGATAAAATGATGCTCTATCGCGGGATTGAAGTGACCTATGAATCAATCCGGGAATGGTGTCTTAAGTTTGCTCAAAGCTCATCACCATCAAAGGTAAGCAGTACTACCTATGGCGAGCGGTCGATAAAGAGGGGCAAGTCCTGGATATTTTGATGCAGCGCCGTCGCAATGAGCGAGCAGCCAATAAATTTTTCCGCAAACTGCTCAAGCCTCAAGGCTTTGCCCCCAGAGTAATCATTACGGATAAGCTAAAAAGCTATGGGGCAGCCAAGAAGAAGATCCTCAAGGGAGTAGAACACAGACAGCACAAGGGCTTGAACAATCGGGCAGAGAACTGGCATCGACCGACCAGGCTCAGAGAAAGGCGCATGGGTCGATTCAAATCCCCAGGCCAGGCCCAGAGATTTCTTTCAGCTTTTGAACCAATACGCGGACATTTTCACCCCTACCAGCACAAACTCACGGCAACGGCATATCGAGCAACGATGAACCAGCGATTTGAAAGCTGGCGAGAATTGACGGGTCTCTTGATAGTGCAAGGGTACTCTCTTCTGTGAAACCGACACTGTAAGCTAACCGCACGACGACGGTTAGTAAGCGTTGCAACTCAGCTCGCGCGTTGGGCATGCTTCACGTACACCACAAAGGGAGCAATCGTCCATGACTGACAAACGAATTCTTCCGGCCTTCTGGCTTTGCTTTTTCTTTGGCATATTCGCGGTCGGTTCGCTGATTTTCCCAGGAGAAAAATATTTTCTCAACGGAAGAATGCGACTTCTGGACCTTGTGAATTTTTAAGACCTCATCAATTTTTTGAACAATTTGTGAAATTCACCGTCTTCCGCTGAGCTAGCTGAGAATTTTCTCAACAAAGTAAGGAAAAGTAGTACAAAAAAATACTTTTTGCCTCAAAAAATGAGCGAACCGACCGTTCACCCATGCTTCTACAGCACTAAGGCGATGATCTGCCTGAGTCATTATGTAAGTCAACAGCAACACGCTCAATTG
>JBAUTB010000114.1:0-21536 GCA_049582005.1 Gloeobacterales cyanobacterium
TACTCAGCACTGGCTTGGTTTTTGAAATACCCGTGCTCCAGGTTCTCCTGGGTGTCACGGGTTTAGTCTCTTCCAAGCAAATGTTCGCCAATTGGCGCTACATCATCTTGGGGGCTGTGGTTTTAGGTGCGGTGATTACCCCTTCCACAGACCCGCTTACGCAGATGCTTTTGGCAGGTGCGGTCAGTGGGCTGTACTTCGGCGGAGCGGGCGCAGTGAAGCTTTTGGGACGTTAGCTGTCTAACTTAGCTTTCAGCAACTCATTAATCAGTTCAGGAGCCGCCCGTCCCTTGGTTTTGGCCATCGCCTGACCGACAAAGAAGCCAAATACTTTCGTTTTACCAGCACGGTATTGTTCTACTTGCGTAGGGTTGGCCGCAATAATTTCTTGGACCAAGGCTTCTAGTTGTCCCTGGTCTGAAATTTGGGTAAGGCCTTTAGCTTCTACTAAAGCTTTAGGAGAACCTCCTTTTTCTAAGAGTTCAGGCAAGATATCTTTGGCAATCTTGGAACTAATCGTTCCTTCGGCAATTAAACGGGTTAGCTCTGCTAAGGATTCAGGGGCGAAGGGCTGGCGTGTGATCGTTTGACCAGAGTCATTGAGAAACTTAGCAATGTCACTCATGATCCAGTTGGCTGCTGCTTTCGGTTCTGCCCCTGCTGCTAGAGCGGCTTCATAGTACTGGGAAGTTTCTTGTTCTTCGGTAAGGTAGTTCGCATCATAGGGAGAAAGACCAAAGTCTTTACGGTAGCGCCCCCGTTTGGCATGGGGCAATTCAGGTAGTTGCCCCCGGTAGGTATCGAGCAAGTCTGCACTTACTTGAATCGGGACGAGATCGGGTTCAGGGAAATAGCGGTAGTCATCAGACCCTTCTTTGAGTCGCATTGAAGTCGTCTTCTGGAGATTTTCATCCCAGAGGCGGGTTTCTTGGCGAATCATATCATCGGTATCGCTAGGATCCAGTTCGCTTGGATCGCTGCTTAAAACCCGGACCTGACGGACGAACTCATAATCAATGGCGCGTTGAATCGCATTGAACGAACTCATGTTTTTAATTTCGGTTTTAGTCCCAAAGGCTTCGCGCCCAACGGGCCGCACGGAGATATTCACATCACAGCGCATAGAACCTTCTTGCATGTTGCCGTCGCATACATCCAGGTAGCGCAACACTTTACGCAGTTCTTGCACATAGGTAGCTGCTTCATAGGCTGTGCGAATATCCGGTTCCGAAACAATCTCTAATAGAGGCATCCCAGAACGGTTATAGTCCACCAGCGAGTAGGGAGAATTGGAAAGTCGGTCGCCACTGCCATGCACCAGTTTTCCAGCATCCTCTTCCATATGAATGCGGGTGATACCAATCCGCTTCATATCAACGCCATTCTCCAGCGGAATCTCAATCCAGCCATGCTCACAGATCGGCAAATCGTATTGGGAAACCTGATAGTTCTTGGGCAGATCAGGATAGAAATACTGTTTACGGTCAAATTTGCTCAGACCCTTGGGAGCAATCTGACAATTCAGCGCCAATCCTGCTTTGAGCGCATATTCGAGAACGCGCTTGTTAAGCACAGGGAGAACTCCTGGCTGCCCGGTACAGATGGGGCAAATATTTGTATTCGGAGGCGCTGCAAACTCAGTGGAGCAACCACAGAAGATTTTGGTCTTGGTGCTGAGTTGGGCATGGACCTCAAGACCAATCACCATTTCATAAGCTGTCTTCGTTGGGGATGCAACCGTCATCGCAGATTCCTTGGAGTATCTACTCCATCTTAAAGGGTATGCGGCTAGCTCTGTTCTGCTTGGTTTGTGTCAGTCCGGGGGTAGCGCTCTACCAGCGGACAAAGCACAGCCACAGAAAACCAAAAGATTAAAACTCAAAGACTACATTGGAAGTACAGTCTTTGAGTTTTACAGTGCGTGTGATGATGTCTAGACGGAGCGGGCTAAATAGTCCCCTTCATAAATCTTTCTATAGCCTGGACTCTGGAACCAGCGGTCGATTTCCTTGGCCCGTAAGACAGGAACCGGATGAGTCCGTTCTATGGTTTGAGCCAGGCGAATAGCCTTGCCCAAGGGGTCTTTTGAAGATTCTTCATAGTGACGGGCTTGGTCAATAAAACTATCCAAATCCAGTTCAGCCATCAGAGAAGGAGAGCCGCCAGAAAGTTTCATCAGTAGAGACATGACTATCCGTGGGTCTTGCGCTACGAGGAGGGCTGCACGGTCACAGGTAAACTCAGCACAACGGACCCATTCTAAGAGCTGCATTTTAAGCGGACGTTCTAAGGCAAGCCCGATGCGGGGAAGTTGACCTGCTGCCATAATCAGTAGATTGGCAATCGTTAAGTAGACACTGTGCTCACATTTAAGGTGACCTAATTCGTGGGCAATGACGGCCTGGGTTTCTTCCTCTGCCAAAAGTTCTAGAAGAGAGGTGTGAATAACCACAAAGGATTGCCGATTGTTGACCGCAAACGTGTAGGCATTAGGTACGGGATTCTGGCGGACATAGAGCTGAGGAACTTCGATATCCAATACAGAACAGGCTTCTTTATGCAGGCTATAGAGCCTGGAAAGTTGCTTCGGGCCAACCTGAATGGCCGAGGCGAGATTTTCTAAATGAAAAAATTGTGAGGCTACGGGAAATAAAGTCGAGCGTAGCAAGAAATCAAGCCCTGGAATCTGCTGGAGACTCTGGGTCGCCTGCTTGTCCAAGGGATGACGAAAATTTTCTGCCGTGAGGCTCGTAAAGGTGCGCTTGCCCATGGTCTCCTGGAATTTCGGTCTCTCTCCAGGATGGCACAATCTCTTGGAACTGGGGCTTGCCCTTTTCTATCCTTTCAGCCCGATCAGGGTGAGTAGTCCTTTGTTATAAACAATTTCGATGATGAGAAGGGCTGCAAACCCAATCATGGCCAAGCGCCCATTCAGTTTTTCTGCATAGGGAACAAATCCGACCTTGCCCTCTTCAATATCCCTGCGTCGAGAGGAAACCATAGTAATTCCTAGAGTTCTTTATATACTTTATATATCTTTACATAAAGACGAGCATTTTTCATAGGTAAAAGCTTGAGACTGAGATGATGCATGGATTATCAGACGCAGACTCAACCAAAAACCTGAAATCAGCGCTCCGGCAAAAGTTTTTGGCCAAGCGCCTAGCTCTTTCCCCAGAAAATGTATGGGAAGAACAACGGGCTATTGGAGATTACCTGAGTCAGTGGACTAGATTTCACGAGGCGCAGCGTATTTTATCGTTTCTTGCTTTCCGGAATGAACCGGACCTGACAGCCTTGATGGGAGCCTACCCGGAGAAGCAATGGGCTGTTCCCCGCTGTGTGGGTCAAGAACTTGTCTGGCATGTTTATCCATCACCGATCAGAAAAAACTCTTACGGCATTCCTGAACCTCTTGCCGACAGTCCTCTCTTTGATCCCACTGAGGCAGACCTCTGTCTAGTGCCGTTGTTGGCCTGGGATAGTCGGGGATATCGCTTGGGCTACGGCGGTGGTTTCTATGACCGTTTTTTGGTGTCCTATCCCCTGGAAACCATAGGTATCGTCCATCGAGCTTTTGGCGTGGACATTCTGCCGTTCGATCCTGCCTGGGATATTCCTTTGAAGGCGGTGTGTACCGGTGAAGGCGTGCGTATTTTCGGAGGGTAATGTTGGTCTATCATCGAAGGACAACGGTAGTGCTTACCAAGATAATGGAACCTGTATACCCTGATACATTAGTTTGGACGCCAGAAGCTGAAGCCAAACTGCTCAATATTCCATTCTTCGTCCGCGCTCAGGCTCGTAATCGGATCGAAGCCTTGGCCCGCAGCGAGGACCTGGAAGAAGTCACCCCAGAACTGGTAGAGCAGGCTCGCGTGGAATTTGGACAATAAAGCGCAGACAAAAAAGCGCTGACAAAGTAGAGACATGGGGCAAGATAGAAGAAGGGAATGTTGATTAAGGAGCCCCATGAGTTTGTCTTCCTCCTTGGCTGTTCAGGAATTACCAATTTTTCCATTGCCTGAAGTAGTCCTTTTTCCTGGGCGACCCTTACCCCTGCATATTTTTGAGCCACGCTATCGCATGATGATCAATACGGTACTGGACCAGGATCGTCGCTTTGGGGTCTTGCTCTGGGATCCTCAAACGAATCAACCTTCGCGGGTGGGAGCTTGTGCAGAAATCATGGAAGTGGAGCGGCTGTCTGACGACCGGATCAATATCTTGACGGTGGGGCAGCAGCGTTTTCAGGTTTTGGATTACGTTCGGACTAAGCCCTATCGGGTCGGTTTGATTGAGTGGATTGATGATGAACCGCCGGTAGAAGATTTGGGTGAAGTGGTTGTGGAAGCCAAGCAACTGCTCAAAGAAGTCGTACGCTTGTCGGCCAAACTCATGGACCGTTCGATTGATCTCCCCACCTTGCCTGATAATCCGCGGGAACTTTCTCACTGGATTGGGGGCAGTTTCTATGGGGCGAGCGATGAGCAACAAGCGCTTTTAGAAATGCGGGATACAAAAAAAAGGCTGGAGCGAGAAATTGAAATTCTCCAGACAACCCTGAAGCATTTAGCCGCTCGGACCGTGCTGAAAGATACGTTGTCGGAATAGGTTTACGGAGAGGGGATAGGGGTGAGGTCTTTCACCCTATCAGGCACGCCCCACATGACTTGGAACGTCTCATAGGTGACCAAGCCTGGTAGAGGACCTTTCAGTTTTCGGAGATGGCGACACTCGGTATAGACTACGGGAACTTTGCTCTCCTGACGGTTGCGCGAGTGATAGGCCGCCGCTGCTGCTGCTGCCGCTAAATCTTCTTCGTGGGGAATGGTTCCAGGGGGAATTTGGAGAACTACATGGGAGCCAGGGATTTCTTGGGCATGAAACCAGAGGTCGCCAGGGGCAGCAACTTTGAAGCTCAGTTCTTCATTCTGCCGGTTGTTGCGCCCTACCCAGATTTTGAGTCCGTAGGAGGTCAGGTAACCATGAAAAACGGTTTTCGGCTTGCGGAAGGGCCGATTTTTGGGGTTGACTTTGAGGTACTGCGCCTCTTCAAGTTCGGTCTGAACTTCTTGTAGGCTCTCTAAATCTTGGTCCATCTGCTCTAACGCCGTCTGAACGGTCGCTAGATAATGTTGTTCTCGGTAGACGCTTTCCAACAGAGGAACGATGACTTCTAGGGCGCGTTTTGCCTTTCGGTGGCGCTTGTAGTACTGCTGGGCATTGGTAATGGCATCTTTAGCCGGGTCTATGGCGATATTGAACCGTTCTCCAGTATTGGGGTCCGTGAGGCGAGCCACCTTCTGACCTGGTTGAATTTTATGGAGATTAGCCTTGAGGAGGTCTCCTTTTTGGCGGAATAACGCACAATCTTGAGCTTGGACGAGTCGTTCTTTAAATTCAGCTTCTTTTTTTTCTAGTTTGGCTAAAGCTCCTTGGATAACCTGAAGCATACGACTTTGCTGGTTCTTGAAGGCCCCAGCATAGATGGTCTGGAAATAGTACTGATCTAGGACGGCACTGGCCGTCTGCACGGACGAAGCACATCCCCAGCCCAACACACTGTACCCAGTATCTTGCAAGCAGGGCTTAAAGAGACCGGATTGCATGGTAGTTAGCCAGTCTGTCCAAACGACAAAAAGAGCCCGCCATCGTGCTTCGCTGAGGTCCTGGGTCTTAGCCGTGGTCGGAATTTGGGCTTGGGCCAGCATTTGATGGGTGAGGCTTTTACTGATTCCTCGGTAGCTCTGGATGAGCATCTGGTCTAGAGACTTAGGCAAGAGACTGACGCGAGCTTGCCAAACGGTAAAGGGTATGGCCAGACTGGGCTCAGGGCTAGTGAGCGGGGGCGGCGGGGTGTATCGGTCGCCCGGTCCCATTGGCCTGAGGCGAGATTGGCTATCGGTGACTACATGGGCACAGTTGAGGATAATGTTCGGGGCGTGGGCGTCGGTGAGGACCAAGTTGCTATATTTGCCCATAATTTCCACATAGAGCCGATAGGTTGCCGGTTCATCGGGCCTAGAAGCAAAATGTAGAACCAGGACCCTTTCCCAAGCGGGTTGTTCGATCTGCACTAAGACTTTCCCCTGCAAACAATCCTGCAGTTGGCTGATAAAAGCTTGGGGATGGGGCGATTTCTGAGTCGGTCCCCGGTCCCGAAATTTCCGTATATGAATACGGGCACTCTGCGGATGGTGAGAACATAGCAGCCAGGCACTTTTATGGAGCGTCCTTAGTAAAATTTCGACGGTGAAACTATCCTCTTGTCGCAGTTGTTCTACCCGTGCTGGTAGCCAGTTGCTGCGCAGTTCTTCGCGGACAGCACTCAAAGTTGTGACGTCTACAGGCTGCATAATCGTAGTAGAACACAGAAAACGTATATTCGCGCTTTCTCGCGTGATTGGTTATGATGGCCCCATAGGGGGTGCGCATGATGGAAAACATGCTCAATTTAGAGGAATTCCCCAGAGGGTGCATCAAATGAGCGCTCAAAGTTGCTTTGGCACAGCTTCGTCTGACGGTTGGTCCAAAGTAGGGCTGCGGTCATACATATTCACTATCGTCACTTCATGTGTAGGTTCTTAATGGATATTAAACTTATCAACATCGGCTTTGGGAATATCGTTTCCGCTAACCGCGTAGTGGCTATTGTTAGTCCGGAATCTGCTCCTATCAAACGGATCATCAGTGATGCGAGGGAAGCGGGTCGACTGATAGACGCCACCTATGGTCGTAGAACACGGGCTGTGATTATCACAGATTCTTCCCACGTAGTCCTCTCTGCCATTCAACCGGAAACCGTTGCTAACCGATTCGTCGTCTCTAAAGAATCCCTCGATAACTAGTTCTACTGACGCTAGTAGTTCTACCGACCTAAGCGATCGGCCTCCACCTAAAGGGCGCTTGATCGTACTGACCGGGCCTAGTGGCGTTGGCAAAGGCACCTTAGTGCGTGCGCTAAGAGCGCGGCATCCAGAGCTATTTCTATCGGTATCGGCGACTACCCGTTCGCCACGCCCTGGAGAAGTAGACGGTGAACACTACTACTTCATGACGCGGGAGCAGTTTGAGGCACTTATTCAGCAGAAGGAACTCTTGGAATATGCCCAGTATGTGGGCAATTACTATGGAACTCCCCGTGCAGCCGTTATAGAAAAACTGGAGCAGGGAGTCGATGTTCTCTTGGAAATAGAGGTAGAAGGTGCCCGTCAGGTGGCCCATACTTTTCCGGAAGCCCTCCGTATTTTTCTTTTGCCCCCTTCTGAAGAGGAACTGAAAAACCGTCTGGTCGGTCGTGGAACAGATACGGCAGAAGCCATAGAGCACAGATTGACCCGAGCGCAACAAGAAATCCGCTATGCTCCAGAATTTACCTATCGCGTCGTGAATGATGACTTGGAGCAGGCCCTACAAGCGATAGAGGCTATTCTCTATCCGCTTATGCGGTAAGCTGACTCTATGTGCGGCCCTTTCGAAATGGAACCATGTCATGCAGCAGTATCCTTTAGTTTCTAATCCCCTTATTCGTTCCTATACCGACAAGCCCATTGATCCGGATGAAGTGATGGAACGGATGGAGGCTCTTATAGAAGCTTCTTCCAACCGCTATCGTATCGTGGTACAGATTGCTAATCGGGCCAAGCGCAGACGCTATGAAGAGTTGGATGGCGATCAAGAGATTTCGATCAAACCTGTGATTCGGACTATCTTAGAAATGTCGGATGAGCTTAACGAACCGGAGATTATCGGAGATTAAATGTTCGCCGGTCATCGGGTACTGGTTGGGGTGAGTGGCGGCATTGCCGCTTATAAAGTCTGCCAACTCGTTTCTGACCTGATCAAAGCGGGTGCCGAGGTGCGGGTAGTACTTACGAGTAATGCCCGTCATTTTGTCCAGCCGCTTACCTTTGAAACCTTGGCTCGCCATCGGGCCTATGGAGATGAGGATTTCTGGGAAGCCTCTGCAGAAACCGCAAAGCCTGTACATATTGAATTAGGGCATTGGGCTGAAGTCCTCGTACTGGCTCCGCTAACCGCGAATACTTTGGCAAAATTGGCCTTTGGCTTGGCGGATAATCTTCTGACCAATGTGGTTTTAGCCTCTGAGGATCCCGTCCTGCTAGCCCCAGCTATGAATACGGTGATGTGGGAACAGGAGACGGTACAGCGGAATATACACCTGGTATCCCAAACGGCTAGATTCCATTGGAGCGGTCCTGATCAGGGACTGATGGCCTGTGACACAACTGGGGTAGGCCGTATGGCGGAAGTAGAGGAACTACTTCCCCATGTGGGGTCTTTGCTGTGGACCAAAGGAACACGAGATCTGCAAGGCAAGCGCGTCCTGGTGAGTGCGGGAGGGACCCAAGAATTTCTTGACCCTGTGCGGTTTATCGGGAATCCTTCTTCGGGAAAGATGGGGATTGCCTTAGCCCGCAGTGCTTATCATCGGGGAGCGAAGGTGGTGTTGGTGCATGGTCCTACCCAAGAACTGTTGCCGTTAGGCATAGAAAATCTGGCGGTTACGAATGCACACCAGATGCATGAACTGATGCGAAAACGAGCACCTGAAGCAGACTTCATCGTCATGAATGCTGCTGTCGCTGATGTGCGCCCTCGGAGCTATAGCCCAGCGAAAATTCCCAAAAAAGAACTCCCAAAACAGCTAGAGCTGGAATCTGTTCCTGATATTCTGCAAGACTTGACCAGCAGGCGGATGCCTGGACAATGCTTCATTGGTTTTGCGGCCCAGACAGGGGATATTCAAGAAGCCGCCGCCGAAAAACTAGAGCACAAAGATTTAGACTTTCTGGTAGCCAATCCAGTGGACCAGCCGGCTGGGGGATTCGGTCAAGAAAATAATCAAGCCATTCTCATTCGAAGTAATGGAGCCGGACGGATCGTTCCGTTGGTTTCGAAACTGGAACTGGCCCATCGAATGTGGAATTTTGTCCTCAAAGCATAACAGTCCTGCCCCCAAGTAATGTCAGCCAATACGTTGACAGGGTAGACACCCTTGTTCCAGCCACAAACGATATAACCCCCAACGGCACCTTAACTTTCCAGGGCAAGCTCAACTAATAGCACCGCTCGGGGCACTCTATGTTTGGAAACCTCTTAAGTTCCTTTCTCTGCATCTTTTATCAACTCGCATAAAGGTTATCGAACATGAATCGTTTATTCACCACTGGTCTTGCTACCGTCGCCCTGATGGTCCCTGTATTCTTCGATGCAGCGGCTTTTGCCAGAGACGGAGCGCTTGCGCAAAGTGCCCAGACCAAACCCCAAGTCCAACTGGCTTTGGCCGCTGAGAAGAAAATCATCCAGCGCGACGAAAAAGGCAAGGAACAAGTGACCTGGCAAGCTCTGGATAGTAGCAAGACCGTCGTTCAATCTGGGGATGTCCTCCGCTACACGGTGACGGGCAAGAATACCAGTGATAAGCCTGCTGCCAATTTGGTGATCACCGAGCCTATGCCTAAAGGCACGGTTTACATTCTGAACTCTAACAGTGTAGACAGTGAGGCAAAAACCACCTACAGCATTGATGGAGCGAAAAGCTTTACAGACAAGCCCATGGTCAAGGTAACTCTTCCCAACGGCAAAGTGGAGTCCAAGCCTGCTCCTGCGGAAGCCTACACTAATGTTCGTTGGAATTTTGCGAATAACCTTGCTCCCAAGGCCGCTGTAAAAGCAATGTACGAAGTGAAGGTTCGCTGATCCAGCCGATTAGCAATTTCTGCCACTAACCACAATTACCACCGATTGCCCCCATGAAATATGGGGGCACGCGAGATGCTGGCCGTGAAATCTATGAGAAAACTAGGCTGCACCCTTAATAAATTTATCAAAGCTTTAATTACCCGGATATCTACGGAGGAACCCTAATGGGTATCGTCATTTGAACATTACCGATTATGCTTCTTCATGAAAAGCTTCCAAAGGTGTCGAGGAATTACCGTAGCGGGTTGTTAGCCGCTACCATGCTCATTGGTAGCATCCTACCAGTTCTCCCTGCTTGGGCTGACGGTACTGCCGCTGGTACCACTATCAGCAACACTGCTACAGCCACCTATTCTGACAATGCAGGTACACCTCAGCCTCCTGCTACCTCCAATACCGTAACCGTCACCGTTGCGGAGGTAGCTGGTATCACCGTTACCGCAGCAGGTGTCACTCCAGCAATTGCTGGACCTATTACGCCAGGTTCGATTGTTTACTACGACTATGTTGTGACCAACATTGGTAACGACAATACCCGGTTCACGATCCCTAACCTCGCTACAGTGACCTCAGGTCCTGGAAGCGTTAACGGAAACCTCCTGATCGATTTAAGTGGGGGTAGCACATTTGCAACCACCATTACGACTGGTTCCTATACCACCACAGACATTCCGGTGGGTGGAACGATCAAGGTTAGAGTTCCAATTCTTGTAAATGGTACGGCAACGTCAGGTCAGCAAATCACCGTCAAATTGGGTAACACCCCTGGTGAAGCCCAGAACCAACAACGGACGGCAGTTACCTCCCAAGCCGAGGACATCTTCACGGTAGATGGACCAGATTCACCACTAACCGGCGAGGCAGTCGGCGCTCCCATCAACGGCGTTCGGGAAGCCAGTGCCTCCCAAGTTGCAACGATAGGAAGTACCCCGCAGGCTTTTGCTGCCATCCTGAAGACAAGCGCATATACATACAACTCTTCACAACCCCTGAATCAACAAACGATTACCTATAACTTAAGCCTAAGGGTAGATAGTGCGGCCCCTGTGGGAAGTACTGGATATTCTGCTTCTACGTTGTCAGGTACACCAATCAACGTAGACGGCATTTCACAGACAACGATTCTGGTTTCCGATGCTATTCCGGCAAACACAGTCTTGACAGGCACACCCGTCGCCCCCTCCGGCTGGACGGCCGTTTACACCACAGACCTGACCAGCACCCCCTCTAACACAGCTCAATGGAAAACCTTCCCCAGTAGTGGCACAGTGACACGGGTTGGTTTTATCTACGGCAGCCCTACCCCTATCGACCCAGGAGCAAGCGGAACGACGGTCTCAGGATTTTCATTCGTGGTTACCACAACTGGAGCTACTGGGGGTGCAAGTATCCGCAACCTAGCACAGGTATTCGGTACAACGACGGGCAGCACTACTCTGGTCTATGACGAATCTGGAGACCAAAATCCTAGCAACTTTACCGATGGGCCGAATCCAGTCTCTGATCCCTTCGACTCAGTAACCAACACAGGGGTTGCCTCCGCCACAGATGGAACAGACCCAGGGAACAACACAGGTACCGGCTCTGACGGGGAAGACAATGTCGTCGTCGTAGGGACACCTTCCACACTCGTCAATGGTCCTCTTGGAGCTCCTACGGCTATCGGTCCTACGAGCAATAACGATGACTTCAGCAATAAGGCCGCTCAATTAGGAGGAACTTCAAACGACAACCCGAACCCGGTTGCCTTTGGAAACACCGTGCAGAACTCAGGTAGCAGTTCAACGGATGTATCTCTGGTGCCAGGTGCGGCTCCCGCCCTCCCTGATAACACCGAGGTCACCATCTCCTTTGGTGGTCAATCAGCAACCTATACCTACACCGCTGGAGTCCCTACTCTGACCACAGGTGTTGCAGTTGTCATTCCTGCGCTTCCTGCTGGTGGCACAGCCAACTACGGGGTATCCATTGACGTGCCAGGATCGGTAACGCCTACAAGTGCGCAAACAGGTACCACGGTGATCACAGAGTTCACGGTACCGATTGTGGCCTCTTCTGGTACTAATCAGAACACCACCCTTGACCGCGTGTATGTGGGCTTCATGACGCTAGCGAAAACGGCAAGAGTCCTTGCTGCGGATGGAGTAACAGAGCTTAAGGCCGCCGGAACAGCCTTAACGGGTGATATTCCTCCGGGAAGCATCATTGAGTACGTTGTCACCTACAAGAACATCTCCGATGCACAGGCAGGCTCTGGCAACAACCTTGTTCTGAACGCCCAGAACCTCGTGATCAATGAAGACGGAACCCTTGCAGGCAATAACTGGGCTTTGGACAATGCGCCTACAAATGGCGTAATTGATACCAGTCATGTCCTAGGTAACGCCCAGGATTCTAGTGGTGGCACTATTACCTACTACTCTGGGGCTACTTTACTCACCTCAGAACAGTCAGGGACTACGGCTGCTAACGATGTCACCAAATATGTAGACACCGTAATCGGTCCTATTGGTCCTCAAACCAGCAAAACGTTTACGTTCCGCCGTCGGATCAATTAGCGTCCTAAAACTTTTCTGGTTGTTTCTGTTTTCAAGTACAGAAACAACCAGAAAAGTTATTCCTGCCTTATCAGAGTAGAAATTGATGAGTTTTGCTTATCGCAGACAAGCCTTAAAGTTTTGGCTTCAACTTCTCGTGGTTGCAGGAACATTAACTATTAGCCAAGCCGTTCATGCTCAGCAGCAACCTATCTTTAAAAATCGAGCGCAGTTAGATTATAAAGACTCATTAGGATTTTTTCAACCCAGAGTTGAATCTGTTCAAAATACAACCCAAATTGGGCTGGCGGATCCTCTAGGAAAAATCACAGGCTGCGATGGCGAAATCCTCAAAGACTATAGTGGCTTCAGTATTAGTTTGTACGATACACCCAATGGGACTGATCTGGGATCCTTAGTTTCATTCACGCCCACAGAAGTCCCTGATAATCCAAACAATTCAATCCCCCTTGGAATCGCTCCCAACAATCAGAATAGCAATCCATACTTTCTGTCCAGTACAGGCCAAGGAACCTATAACTTCTTCTTCGATGCCAGCAAAGGCCAACT
Source organism: Gloeobacterales cyanobacterium (assembly GCA_049582005.1). Lineage (GTDB taxonomy): Bacteria > Cyanobacteriota > Cyanobacteriia > Gloeobacterales > PMM-0068 > Sivonenia. Next base: position 12,837 of record JBAUTB010000114.1, read on the forward strand.
GGATGTAGGCAGAACCTATATCCTTGTAATCAACCCTCCAGCTGGGTCTATTTATGTCCAGCGCCGAGTACGACTTCAGATTACCAGTCGGGTCGGAAATGCGGTTTCCTATAGGGCTACAGCGCTTGACGGGAACCCGCTTGCAACAACAAGTAATCCCACCGATACGATTAGCCAAACTATCACTATCGGAGATGCAGCAACCGTAGGTTTGGTTCTGATAACAGGCTGGAATACCAGCATCTGTCAACCCGAAGAAATTCAAATTACCAAGACAGCCAACCAGGTCACCGCTGAACCGGGAGATACGATAATCTACCGCGTTTCCCTTCAAAGTCAGTCGGCTTCTGCCCTCGACTTGCTAAAGGTTACCGATACCCTTCCCTTAGGGTTTAGCTTCATTCCCAGCTCCGTGCGGGCCTCAATTGCCGGAACCCCAGTCGCCCTTTCGATCAGCCAAAATGGCTCACAGGTAACCTTTGATGCCGTAGGAATCAGCCTTGCTCCCACGCAATCTTTAGATATCGTCTATGCCACCACGCTCACCCCTGATGCGCTGAGGGGGACGGGCCAAAACTCTGCTGTTGTCAATGGCCGCCGAGTGAGCAATAGCCACCGGATCCAAGGCGGCCCTGCCATCTATCGTGTACAGATTCGGCCAGGGATTCTATCGGACCGGGGCATCATCTTGGGCCTGGTCTTTGTAGACAAAAACTTTGATGGTGAACAGCAACCGGGTGAACCCGGCGTCCCGAATGCAGTGGTCTATCTGGAAGATGGCACCCGCGTCACCACCGACCCCAACGGTCTATTCTCTATAGCGAACGTGACCTCTGGGCCCCATACCGGAGTGCTGGACCTGAGCAGCATACCGGGATATACCCTCGCTCCTAATCTCTATTTTATCGAACTGAATAGTCAATCCCGTCTCGTCAATTTGGAACCCGGTGGGATGGTGCGCATGAATTTTGGCGTCACTCCTGTTTTTGGAGGAGTCCCAATCCCATGAAGGCTGATCTGCTCCTGCAAAGACTGGGTTTGATGAGCCTTCTGGCTGGGACGATGAACGTCTCTACGCTGGTAACTGCCGCCTGTGCAGAGCCTGATACCTCGGCTCCACCAGCATCTTCTCAACGCCAGGATGCTGATCCTTCAGTTGCTCCTTCAGCAGTTGCTCCTTCAGTGCCCACAGAGCCCATCCCAACGACCACTCAAGCCCAGAATCCCCAAATTGATTTGGGAATCATCAAGCCTACTTCTCCTCCACCCGTAACCGCTGAGCAAGTGCGCATCCTCACCCCCGACGTGAATAGTCTGTTGGATGTCCCGGCTGCCACGGTTACGCTTCAGTTCCCAGAGGGTAGTCCGATCGATCTCCAGGTTAATGGAGTATCCGTAAACCCAAATCTAATCGGTCGCACGGAGACCGATACCAAAAATAAACTGGTCACCCAAACCTGGTATGGGGTCCCCCTCAAAGAGGGCAAAAACACGATTACCGCTCAGGTCAAGGGCGAGGCCCTGGTGACTTTGCCTGTAATGGTCCGGGGCATTCCCAAGCAACTGACGGTCAAGCCCCTCCAGGCAAAAATTTCAGCGGATGGCCGTTCTACTGCAATGTTAGAAGGTCAACTCTTAGATGCCAACGGCAATCCTTCCAATCGCGATACCATCGTCACTCTGACCAGCACCGCTGGCGAATTTACCGGGGCCGATGCTGATCCAGACCAACCTGGATTTCAGGTTAAAGTCCAGAAAGGAGAGTATAAGGCGACCCTGCGGTCTAGTCTGGAAGCGCAAACAGTTAAGGTCAAGGCTAAGGTCAATGAACTGGAAGCCAGCTCTCAGCTAGAATTTGCCACGGACCTTCGTCCTTCTCTGGTAACGGGGGTCGTCAATCTGCGGCTGGGGCAGCAAGGCACCGATTTCTATCGCAGCTTCCGAGAATTTTTGCCGTTTACCCCAGGCCCCAGCAACAAATTAGATTTACGCAGTGCTGTTTTTGCGACGGGTAAAATCGGAGATTGGCTGTTCACCGGAGCCTACAACAACACCCGCTCGCTCAACCAAGACTGCAATGGCAACAGTCGCCTCTTTCAGGACCTCCAGGCCTGTGATCTGCCCTATGCCGTTTTTGGCGATAGCTCCACCACGGTCCGCACAGCCCAGTCTCAAGACAGTGTCTTTCTGCGCTTAGAACGAAATCAAGACTATATAACCTGGGGGGATTACGATACCCAGAAAGAATTTGCCACTACTTCCCAGCAGTTGAGCGAAACCCGTCGCAAACTGCACGGACTCAAGCTCAATTACAACTTCGGCAACCTACAGACTTCAGCCTTCTATGGGGATAATGTCCAGGGATTCCAACGTGATACGATTGCGCCCGATGGGACCAGTGGTTATTACTTCCTCTCACGCAGGCTCTTAGTCACAGGCAGTGAACAGCTTTTTGTCGAGCTAGAAGAGATCAACCGTCCAGGAACCGTAGTCGACCGCCAACCTCTATCGCGGGGGACCGACTACGATATTGACTACGACCGGGGGACCATTTTGTTCCGTCGTCCGCTCTTACGCACCGATGTGGGGGCGAACGGTCAAGTCTTGGTTCGTCAGCTCGTGGCGACCTATCAATATAACAACCAAGAAAATGCCAACATTTATGGAGGCCGCGTCCGCTATCACCTCTCAAAAGAACTGAATAAGGAAAGCTGGGTAGGAGCCACCTATGTCAAAGAGACTCAGGGTATCCGCCAGTTCCAACTCTATGGCGCCGATGCGCTCTTTACGTTAGGGCCAAATGCCAAGTTCATCGCCGAGTATGCCCATTCTGAAAATAATTCGGATGAGGTCGGTAAGGTCAATGGTTCCGCCTATCGCTTGGAAGCGAATGTGGACCTTTCCAAAGACGTGAAGGCACGGGCCTACCTACGCTCTACCGAAACGGGTTTTGCCAACAATGCGGCGATTAGTTTTGTCCCTGGTCAAACACGCTATGGGGCTGAAGTCAGTGCCCAAGTCTCACCGACCACCAATATACATGCCCAGTATGACCAAGAAGAAAATCGTGGCATCGCCCCCCAGCCTCTGTTTAGCTATAACAGCCTCTTCAATCCTGGGACAACGGCCCTACCCGGTAGCCAAGTCGATAACAGTCTGACCACTCTCTCTGCAGGCATTCAACAGCAGTTTGGCAGCAGCAAACTGGAACTGGATTATATTGCGCGCAACCGAGAAGACCGTATGCAACCCGAAACATCGGGCAGTTCTAGCCAGCTGCGTTCCAGGGTAACGATTCCCCTGGCCGAGAAGCTGACCTTCCGGGCGCAGCATGAACTAAACCTCTCTTCTGGCCAAAACCTCGTCTATCCTAACCGTACGATTCTGGGTTTGGATTGGGCTGTTTATCCCGGTATTAAAGTACAACTGAATCAGCAGTTTTTTTCCGGCGGGCAATTTGGCAACAATTCGATTACCAGTATCGACACCGTTGCCGATTATAAGCTTGGGGAAAATACAGCCCTTACCGGACGTTATTCGATTATCGGCGGGGCAAGCGGCACTTCCACGCAAGGGGCGATTGGCCTTAACCATCGCTGGGTGCTTTTTCCTGGCTTTGCAACAAACCTGACCTATGAGCGGGTTTTTGGCGATGTGTTTGCCAATACCGCAGTCGGAACACAATTCGCACAACCCTTCACCCCCGGCCAAAGTGCTTCTTCCTTAGGAATCCAGGGAGGGGATAGCTATAGCATCGGTTTTGAATACACTGCAAATCCTGATTTCAAGGCCAGTGCCCGCTATGAACACCGCACCAATAGCGCTGGCAGTAATACCGTCATCAGCGCTGGATTGACCGGAAAAGTTTCTCCTTCCCTGACGGCACTACTCCGCTATAACCAGGCCAATACGTCCAATCAACTCTTCAATGGACTCGGGGATACCAGCAATCTGAAGTTAGGTCTAGCCTACCGCGACCCCAACGACAATCGCTTCAATGCTTTGCTGCGCTATGAATTCCGTCAAAATCCAGCCACAATTCCTAATACACTGCTGCTGGGCAGTGGCACAGGCTCGACCGACCATACCATTGCGGTGGAGGCGATCTACGCTCCTAACTGGCAGTGGGAATTCTATGGCAAGTTCGCGCTTCGCAGTAGTACCGCCTATCTGTCCCAAGATTTCTCCAATTCTAGTCTGGTTTCCTTGGCTCAACTGCGTGCCCGCTATCGCCTTGGCTATAACACCGATATCGTCGGGGAAATCCGCTCAATTAACCAACCGACCGCTGGATACAGCGAACTTGGTGGCGTCGCAGAGCTAGGCTACTACATTTCTCCGAATCTGCGCTTAGCGGCTGGCTATAGCTTCGGTCGCATCAATGACCGTGATTTCAGTGGTTCCCGCGCTGCCGAAGGCCCTTATCTTGGCATCACCCTCAAACTCAATGAACTCTTCGATGGTTTTGGATTGCAACGAGTCGCTCCGGCCCAGCAGCAGGAATCTCAGCTTGCACAGGCCCCTGTAACACCTCCGAAAGCTGCCGCAGAGCCAGCACCCATTTCTCAGACTCCAGCTTCTGTATCTAAGGAGAACAAAACAATAGCCTTCACGACCCAAGCTCAGCAGCAAGACCTGGCAAAACCGAAGGAAGAACTTCCCCAAGCTCCAGTTCCTTCTCAAACTACTCAACTTGCTCAATCACCAGTCTCCGCAGTCCCAATGCATCTCAAAGACCTGCAACCCTTCACCCATTCGGCTGAGCAGTTATTAGCCACTGAACCTATTGCTCATCTCTAAGGACTTGATCACATGACTTCTGCTCTGAAGAGATACGCGATGAAGGAGGTTGTCAAATGAATCACAGAATTAGTCAGTCCGATTTATTCCCAACTGCCTACTTTCTTGCGAGTGGGAACCTTGACGATGTTGATCGTCTTATCTGGCGCAGTGGTGTTGAGAATATTAGCCATCTCTCCAGCATCGGCAGGCCCTCAAGATGCCAAGTTGATCAGTTTGTTCTTTACGGAGGGAACCCTAAGCTTATCTGTCCTCATCTGTCCTACTTGCAAAACTCCACGTTGTCCCTACAGAACTTGAGCTTCATCGGTAGTGATCAATGAAACCTTTATTGAGAACGCTTTTCTCATCCCGCCATTATGGCAAAGCTGAAGCTACCTTCGATGCGATTCAACGTCTTTGGCTCCGCTTTATTTCAACGTTGGTTCAGATCTTTGATGTCATTGTCCTGGACATATTGACACCTTCAATGGCCCATGCTTTAGGGGCAGGGGAGCCAAAGCATTTCCCATGAAGTCAGCGATAAAATCTCTACTTAAAGATCTATGTGCGCTCTTTTCAACCCCATGGCATAACAATTCCAAATCTGCCTTGGAAGCAGGGGTGCATTCTCTTGAGAAGAATGGCAGCAGGCATCAGTTACTCAATACCGGGTTGTTCGCACAGTTAATGGTATTTTGGGCAATTTTATCGATTGGTCTAGCGATAAATAGCAGCGCAGTCTTTGCTCAGGCGATTACACCCACCACAGACACGAGCACCTTGCAATCGACTTTGTCAGGGTCAGCAATAGGAACGACCGTCTCTAATCTCACCATCACATCAAACGTAGGAGGTTTAGGGAACGGCGTTGGGACATTCACGAATGCAGGGGGGCTCACCGGTAATGGCATCGTGCTGCGCACCGGAATTTTGAATAGCAGGACTCCCCCCAATTCAGGTGCATACTGCAGCTTAGCAATCTGTGATCTCACCAGTATTGAGTTTGATGTAAAACCTATATACAACACTCTCGGGCTTAACTATTCGTTTTTCTCTTGGGAATACCCGGAATATGTTGGCACAGTCTATAACGACAAAATTAACATTATCGTCACCGGGCCAGGGTTGCCCGGAGCAGGGGTGGATTTGGCCACCTTGCCCAACACGACTATCCCTATTACGATTAATACTATTAATAATGGTTCTGCAGGTGTCTACGGTTCTGCAGCTAATGCAACGCTGACAAATTCTGCATTCTTTTTCAAAGCAGGTTGTAGCCTAGTTACGTGTACTTCAGCGACTGGTTATGATGCCGTCAATGTTGTAGGTTCCGAGTTCACCATGGATGGTGGAACCGTTCCCTTAAAAAACTTTACTCCCCAAGTCCAAGCTGGGCAAACCTATCATGTCAAAGTCACCGTCAATGATGCTTCCGATAACCTAAAGGACAGCCAAGCGTATTTCAACACCATATTCAGCAGCCCACCTGATACGACCATCAGTAAATCTGTTAGTCCCTTAGGGCCAGTTACTCCCGGCACACAACTTACTTATTCCATTACGCTCTCGAATAAAGGTTTTTCAAGCGATAGTGTTAATGTTTCAGATACTATCCCGTCTAATTCTACGTACGTCACAGGCTCGGCTTCCAATGGGGGAACATTTTCGGGCTCGACCATTCTTTGGTCTAACTTAATCGTTCCTGCAGGAACCTGTGCTGATGTAGCATGTAGCTCTATAACCCCAGGCACCTTAACACTGACATTCAAAGTGCAGGCAGGCAGTATTCTTGCGCCTATCCAGAACAATGTATCTTTTTCATCGAATTTACCTTATACGCCTTCCAGCATAGTCTCGAATACAGTAGCGACGCCAGTTGGCTATTCTGACCTAACGATTACCAAAACGCACACGGGCAACTTTACCCAAGGACAAACTGGGGCAACCTATACCCTCACAGCCACCAACTCAGGTGCTGGAGCCACTAACGGAACTGTAACTGTAGTCGATACCCTGCCCACAGGTCTGACGGCAACGGCTATCAGTGGAACAGGTTGGACCTGTACGCTAAGCACCTTAACTTGTACCCGCAGTGATGCCCTGGCCGTAGGCGCTAGCTATCCAACCATTACCCTCACCGTCAATGTTGCTTCCAATGCAGCTTCCAGTGTCACCAATAATGCAACCGTATCTGGCGGTGGAGAGACCAATACTACGAACAATAGTGCTACGGATCCCACGACCGTCAATGTCTCCGACCTAACGATTACCAAAACCCACACGGGCAACTTCACTCAGGGACAAACTGGAGCAACTTATACCCTCACAGCCACCAACTCTGGCACTGCAGCCACCAGTGGAACAGTCACCATAGTTGACACCTTACCCACAGGTCTGACGGCAACGGCTATTAGTGGCTCAGGCTGGACCTGTACGCTGGCTACCCTAACTTGTACTCGTAGTGATGCCCTAGCAGCAGGAAGCAGCTATCCGGCGATTACCCTCACCGTCAATGTTGCTTCCAATGCAGCTTCCAGCATCACCAACAGTGCAACCGTATCGGGTGGCGGTCAGAGCAATACCACGAACGACACAGCCACCGACCCAACAACCGTCAATGGAGTTTCTGACCTAACCATTACCAAATCCCACACCGGAAACTTTACTCAGGGACAAACTGGAGCAACCTACACCCTTACCGCAACTAACTCAGGCACCGCAGCCACCAGTGGAACAGTTACGGTCGTTGACACCTTACCCACAGGTCTGACGGCAACAGCCATCAGCGGCACGGGCTGGACCTGTACCCTGGGGACTCTGACCTGTACCCGCAGTGATGCCCTGGCCGTAGGCGCTAGCTATCCAGCGATTACCCTCACCGTCAATGTTGCTTCCAATGCAGCCGCTAGCATCACCAACAGTGCAACGGTATCGGGTGGCGGAGAGACCAACACCGCTAACGACACAGCTACCGACCCCACTACCGTCAATAAGGTCTCCGATCTAACGATTACCAAAACCCATACCGGAAACTTCACTCAGGGACAAACTGGAGCAACTTATACCCTTACCGCAACCAACTCAGGCACCGCAGCCACCAGTGGAACAGTTACGGTCGTTGACACCTTACCCACAGGTTTGACAGCAACGGCTATTAGCGGCTCAGGTTGGACCTGTACGCTGGCTACCCTAACCTGCACCCGCAATAATGGCCTGGCCGCAGGTGCTAGTTATCCAACCATTACCCTCACTGTCAATGTTGCTTCCAATGCAGCCGCTAGCATCACCAACAGTGCAACGGTATCAGGTGGCGGTCAGACCAATACCGCTAACGACACAGCCACCGACCCAACAACCGTCAATGGGGTTTCTGACCTAACCATTACCAAAACTCACACGGGCAACTTCACCCAAGGACAAACTGGAGCAACCTACACCCTCACCGCAACCAACTCAGGCACCGCAGCCACTAGTGGAACAGTCACCATAGTCGATACCTTACCCACAGGTTTGACCGCAACCGCCATCAGTGGCTCAGGCTGGACCTGCACCCTGGGGACTCTGACCTGTACCCGCAGTGATGCCCTAGCAGCAGGAAGCAGCTATCCGGCGATTACCCTCACCGTCAATGTTGCTTCCAATGCAGCTTCCAGCATCACCAACAGTGCGACGGTATCGGGTGGCGGTCAGAGCAATACCGCCAACGACACAGCCACCGACCTCACCACCGTCAATGGGGTTTCTGACCTGACCATTACCAAAACCCACACCGGAAACTTCACCCAAGGACAAACAGGAGCAATCTACACCCTCACAGCCACCAATTCTGGCACTGCAGGCACTAGTGGGACTGTTACAGTCGTTGACACCTTACCCACAGGTTTGACCGCAACGGCTATCAGTGGCTCAGGCTGGACC
>JBAUTB010000115.1:0-6994 GCA_049582005.1 Gloeobacterales cyanobacterium
CTGTTCTCATTGACCAACTCTGTGCCGTAGACCAGACCCGCGTACGTGGATATATCGGTACCTTAACCCCTGAACAGTTTGCCCCCATTCGAGCAGGACTCAAACAGTTGTTTCGTGACGTTCTCTCGCCGCCAACTGCTTAACTAATAAACAACTCCGACGCAAGCGGACGGGGTAACGGAAATAGGAGTTTCAGATAGTGTCCGTTTTAGTTTTGCTGGCTAGATCGTAGCTATTGAGCATGGATTCTTACGCTCCAAGGGGCGGGAATTCGACCTGTAGAGTTTAAAAATTGTCATATTTTGATGTCGAGATGGAAGCCTGAGTCTTACGATGAGCGACTAAATTAATTCTTAAAATTCACCATCGCCAATCGCCAACGGAAGCGTAATAAAAAGTTTGCTATTAGGCAGTTGCTTTCAGTCCTGCTAATACCGCACCTTGACAGTTCCGCTCCCAATCACCACTCGCTATCATCGCTCTAATTTGTAAAACGTAATGGGCACCTTCACGAGTCCATTGCATCTTCTTCGTTCGTTTATGCCTTGCATTAATCAAGGAATCAATGTGAGATTCTGCGACTTGACTGGTATATATCTGATTAGCCCGATCACGTGCGTCATAATTGACTAGATAAGCTTGGTTCCGGTGAAGATAATCATATAGCCCGGTAAGCTTAGACTTTTTCGATTCATCCGTTACGTTATCGTGAAGTAAAGCCAGTTTTGTTAGAGCATCTTTAGTTTGGCCATGCCAAAGTTTCCACTTGGCACTATCCAACAAGGTTTCAAAGGCTTCGCCCAAAGCATTTTTTACATTCTGAAATTTCTTGCCAATATGAAACCAATCCAAAATACACTCCAGCGTGGCGCATTCGGGTTTTATAATGGACAAGACAGACCAGCAATTATTCGCTCCATCGGCCAATCCAATGACCTTGGTGTCCTTAGAAAGGCCTTGCTTAAGTAAGGCATTGATCAAAAAAGTCTTGATGCTATGCAGATTGTTATCTTTGGCTGAAAAGACACAGGACTTATCGATAATTTGACGATGATAGCTATCAACTTCTTGAATACTTTCCGGTCGATATACAATGGCGGATAAGGCTTCGAAACTTCGCTTTTCAGGGTTTTGGATAGGAATGTGACCGCCATCAACCTGGACAATAAGCTCACTTGCAGAAGCAGCACACTCTTGTTCTACAGGACGGATCGCATTCTGTTCCGCAAGCACTGCACCCACGTTATCTGTAATTCGTTTGACTTGATTATGATTATTTATACTGCGCGATTGGCAATTCAATCTCTCAAGATTACTCTCGGCTTCTCGGTAGCTAAACAAGGCACCTTGTTCACATTGTAATTTTGCTAAATCGGGATGGATACTCGTACCGAATATAGATTTGATCGTTGAAGCACTTTGCCAGCCACATTCTGGATGATTGCAACGATACTTTTGTATTGCTAGCCTATGATCGCTAAAGACTGCATGAAAATCTGATTCTTTAGCACCGTTTTTCTTTAGTTTTCGTCCGCAATTCGGACAGACATTCATTCCAGGATCAATCAATACAGATTGCTCTGCCAATAAAGCATTTTGTACCTTCTCTAGCAAGGATATCTGTTCTAAATGACGCAATCCTAAGTCAATAATGGATTGCGGGCACTGAATATCGTAAATTTTAATGGTTTCACGTCTGACAACTTTCTGACTGCCAATAGCGACTTTCTCGACAACGATACGTAACTCGTAGTCCATAATGAATGGCTCCCTCCATCTTCACTGTTATGGAGGAGCATAGCAGACAAACATGTTATAGCAAATTTTTTATTACGCTCTCACAGTTCCGTTTCATGGGTTTCCTCCTGGCCAATTCTGGCCTATTGTTCTCCCATTCACTCTGGACCTATTTATGGGGTCCACGTCAACCGTGCCCTGAAATATACCTTTTCGGGGCGTTGCCCAAAAAAAACCTTGTTGTTACCATCTGATTAAGAGCGGGCTGATAGTCTCCTATCCGAAGCATTCATGTACCAGAGCGACGAGCTATTTGAGAAGCGAACTGCCGTTTTGGCGACGATGCACGGCAAAGAGCAAGTGATCGCCCCTATCCTGGAGAAGGCACTGGGCATTTGCGTGGTTGTCCCGCCGGACTTCGACACAGATCGTTTTGGTACATTTACTGGTGAGATCGAGCGCGCTGGTACTCAGATTGAAGCGGCGCGGCTGAAGGCACAGTGGGCGCTAGAATTGACCGATCAGAGCCTGGCGATTGCCAGTGAAGGCAGTTTTGGACCACATCCCGGCTGTCCGTTCATTTCTAGTAATTGGGAGATTGTACTCCTGCTCGATACCCGCCACGGTATTGAGATTGTCGGCACAGCCCTTTCGATTGAAACCAACCACAGCCACCAGATAGTACGGAGCCTGGAAGAGGCCCAGAACTTTGCCCGCCAAGCTGGATTCCCAACACACGGCTTGATTGTTTCGGCGGAGCAAGGCAACAACCAGGGACTGATCTGCAAGGGCATCGTCAGTGAGGTAGCCCTGAGCAAAGCCGTTCAGGACGTTCTGGCCCAATCACCCACCGCCTTTATCCGGACCGACATGCGGGCCATGCATAACCCGACACGCATGAAGGTGATTGCCAAGGCTACCCATGATCTGGCGACGAAGGTGCGTTCCTGCTGTCCGCATTGCGGCTGGCCGGGATTCGACATTACCCTAAGGCAGATCGGCCTGCCCTGCGCGTTGTGTATGGCTCCAACTGAAGAGGTTCTGGCGGTGGTGTATGAGTGCAAAAAGTGCAGCTACAGAACAGAGCAGAAGTACCCGGATGGAGAAGAATTTGCCGATCCGGGGCGGTGTATGTTTTGTAATCCGTAGAAAGGGTTAGTGACCTTATCCCGAAAAAGTGGAAATTCCCGAAGAATCGCCATCAGTAAAATATTGACGACCAACCTTATTTCTTGTCGTATAAGTATCTCCCCAAGCCCGGCGCTGCTGCCGCTCTCCGAAATACCCTAGCGGTGCCCTTCAATATTTGATAATAGAGAATTATAGATGAATCATATTAGTATTAGATTCTTTTATATTTCCAAGCTTACCGCTATTATCATCATGAATACCATTTCGATTTCACCCAGCTATAGATAAATTCTGTAGAGATGGCAATCTATCCCGTCTCTACGGAGCTTATCCATAGCTCTATTTTCGAGAATTGGGATAACTTCAGAGGTACTACCCATGAGCAAGCAGATTTTAGAAACAGAAGCTATTGGTACAACTAGCACTGTTCTAGAAAACTCAACGGTGGATCTAGAGGCTGCCTATCGAGATTCTCACATTCAAGAAATTTTAGATCGCTTAGATCAAGAATTAGTTGGGCTAAAGTCGGTTAAAAACAAGATTAAGGAAATGGCAGCCTTGTTGTTGGTTGACAGAGTACGGAAAAGTCTGGGCTTGACCGCTGGTGCACCAACTTTACACATGACATTTTTGGGTAACCCAGGTATGGGTAAAACTACAGTAGCCATGCGGATGGCAGAAATTCTGTATCGCTTGGGCTACATTCGCAAAGAGAACGTCATGCTGGTGATGCGCGATGATTTAATCGGAAACGGCATGGGTGAAACCGCATCTAAAACTAGGGAAGTATTGAATAATGCAATGGGTGGAGTATTACTCATCGATGAAGCTTATACGCTCTTCCGGCCAGATCATCCAGGAGATTTTGGTTTAGAGGCCATAGAAATTCTCATGCAGGTCATGGAAAACCAGCGAGATGATTTAGTTGTCATCTTGGCAGGATACAAAGAACAGATGGAACGTTTTTTCCACAGTAATCCAGGCATGAATTCTCGTATAGGGTTGCACATCGAATTTCATGACTATGGGGTTGATAATTTGATGACCATTGCCCAATCAATATTGAAATCACAGCATTATAGTTTTAGCCCTGATGCGGAAAAAGCATTCCGCGAGTATTTAATTAGACGCAGAACAATGCCGCATTTCGCTAACGCTCGGAGCGTGAGAAATGCCATCGATAGGGCACGATTGCGTCAAGCAAATCGTTTATTGAGCAAGGGCAAGACTCTAACAAAGCAGGATTTAATTACTATTGAGGCAGAAGATATTCTCGCCAGTCGGGTATTTAGAGAAGGAGTTCCAGATTGCGAGACGGAGAGTTGAGGAGTTGAGGAGTTGAGGAATCCAAAAATTGTTATTATTCTTCCTTCCTTATGCTTCTATGTATCGTGCCATCTTCAACTTTCCAATAGAGATACTTTCACGCCAAAATTTCCCGCCCACATCTACTTCGAATCTCTATCCATCTGGTAAACATTAGAGTTTTGTTAGTAGATTAGGGGGTTAGCGATTTTACGCTGCATATTATCAAGATGTTCTAACGAATTAGGTTAGGAGGTTGCTTCCCTGCAAAGACAGCATCCAGATTATCTAAAGCGATAAATCCCATCTCCGTGCGGGTTTCTACCGTTGCACTGCCGATATGAGGGAGGAGGAAGGTGTTGGATAGTGTCCGATAAGCAGGGTGGATATGGGGCTCCCCATTATAGACATCTAGACCAGCAGCAGCGATCTTGCCGGAGCGCAGTGCCGTAATCAGGTCATCATCCACAATAAGAGAACCCCGCGCTGCATTGATGACAACTGCCCCCTTTGGAAGTAGCGCGATCCGTTGGGCATTCAGGAACTTCTCGGTTTCTGGAGTCGCAGGACAATGAAACGAGAAGAACTCGCTAACCCGAAGCAGATCCTCGGGTTGCTCGTGGAAAATGGCACCCAACTCTGTTGCTGGGGGTAGTCGGCGATGGTTATGGTAGTGAATTATCATCCCAAACGCACGGGCTCGCTGGGCAACAGCCCGCCCAATCCGTCCCATACCCAGGATGCCTAATCGCTTCCCCGTCAATTGAACACCGAGTAATTCCGTAGGGCGCGGGTCTGACCAGAGTCCCTGGCGTACTAAAGTCTCTCCTTCATGGGCGCGGCGGGAAGCCGCTAATAGCAGCAACAAAGTGACATCCGCCGTTGAATCAGTCAGCACATCCGGCGTGTTCGTAACGACAAGTCCCCGCTGTTTTGCTGCTGTTATGTCAATGTGGTCATAGCCGACTGAAAAGGTGGCGATCACCTGCACACTCTTTGGCAATTGCTCAATCACCTCAGCGGACAAATGATCCTGCATCGTGATCAGCAGAGCATCGGCTCCCTGCGCTTTGGACAGAAACTCTTCCGTCGTGTAGAGCTTATCGGCCTCGTTAAATCGAGACGTGTAGTCTCTCGCCAATCGCTCCTCGACGGCATCCGGAAATTTGCGCGTAACTAGGACGGTTGGTTTCGGTGACATTGGCATATCTACTATTGTGGTGCTCTTTTGAGTGAAGCGAAATTTTAGTCTATTCAGCAGGAGGACCGAGGATCACCGAGTTTGAATTTTCAAATTCATCATCAAATTCAAGGATGCTCATGTTTATAAAAAAATCATGAGCGGTGTAATTCGCCAGAGTGCTAGATTAAGCCAAACGTCCTTACTTAAATTAGAGATCATCATGCGCGCTTCTACCCAAGAACTCCTAGAAACGGCACGACGAAATGTATATGCGATTGGGGCATTTAATGTCTATAACCTGGAGGGGATGAAAGCCGTGGTGAATGCGGCGGAAGCCACGCGCAGTCCTGCCATGTTGCAGATTCATCCCAGTGCCCTGAAGTTTGGTCAATCGGCTTTGGTGTCCATGTGTCTGGAAGCTGCACGAGCTGCGACTGTTCCTATCTCCGTTCACCTTGATCACAGTACGGGGATCAAGGACATTCACCAATCGCTGGAGGCGGGGATGACTTCGATCATGGCGGATGGCTCCCACTTGCCCTATGAGCAGAACTTGGCCTTCACTCGGGAAATGACACAGCTTGCTCATAAGTACCATGCCGTCGTGGAGGCTGAAATTGGTAGAATCAGCGGTACTGAAGATGGCCTAACGATCGCACAAAAAGAAGCGAAGATGACAGACCCCGATCAAGCCGTTGAATTTGTTCAAGCAACGAAGGTGGATGCCCTTGCTGTCACAATCGGCAACGTCCATGGTGAATACAAAAGCCCACCCCATCTGGATTTTGACCGCCTTGATCGCATTCGTCATCTGATCGATATTCCTCTGGTTCTGCATGGAGCTTCTGGGCTACCGGGCTGGATGATTGGTCAGTCGATCCAGTTAGGCATCTGCAAGTTCAACGTCAATACAGAAGTGCGTCAAGTCTACATGCAGACCTTGAAGGATGAAATCTGTGGCTCTATTCCGAAGGATTTGCTGGACGTCGCAAACAAAGCGATTGCGGCAATGCAATCGGTGATCACAGAAAAGCTTACTCTCTTTGGTTCTGTTGGCAAAGCTCATCTGCACGAGACGCCCTATGCTGAAGTCTTGGCAGGGTTAGGGCGCTATGGACGGACCTCTCTAACGCCTTAATTTCAGCATGGTTCAGAGGAGGATTTACGAAAGAGCTTGACAGCCAAGACGGTATCTTTCCCAAAAGTGGGCATGGTTCAAAATTGGCTGTTTTTAGGTAACACTGGCACGACAAATGTTGAAGCCTTGTTCCATCGCATCCAGCAGATGCCAGCCCCAAGTCTCTTCATCGCGGTGCTCCACCTGTTGCAATAGATAACAGTAGGTTGAAGCGGCATCGACCCCAGCCAACACAGGTTGAGACCCCTGAAAGATTTCATCATGGAGTCCAACCTTAATCCTAGACAGGTCCTGAGCTTGATTGATCTTGGCAGCGTATACAGCAGCGGATTGCAGGCGATTATGGATCGTCCCGATGCTGATGGGCAGATTGAATATAGCGATTCTCATATGAGTGCACTATAAACTGAGGCATCAGGAGCGACGTAGTAACAGCAATGAGTGAACCACCCAATCATGTCTTTGCTTGTGACTGCATTGAATGCTTCAGTGATGGCTTG
>JBAUTB010000116.1:0-2438 GCA_049582005.1 Gloeobacterales cyanobacterium
AGAATTCGAAAGATTGGAAAGAGGAAAAGAACAAAATCAGTGAATCTTATGAATCAACTCCCCCCCCGCCCCCTCGCGCCGAGGGGGAGCGAGAAGAACAGGGAGAGGCGCAGCAGCAGGCGCTAAAGATGCTCCCAGCGCTCCTATGGATGAAGGGAGAGCGGATTCTCTTCCTAGGGGCCTGTTAGACGCTGGCGAGTGGTGTTGAGAGCTTTATTTTGACCAACAATTAGTCTCCTTAAGCGGATTTCTTTGGCCTCTTCAAGGAAGTCTTGCTGGATGTTTGTGGGTAATTCTTCAAATGCCGAATCAATACATCAACGATGATCTCATACGATATGCCCGTATTAAGGCGAAGGGATCTAAGTTGTTCGGCAGCCTCAGGCGACAACCGCATAGCAACTTTTCGATAATTATCTGCCTCAATTGCCTCCAAGGTGGACTCAGCCATCCGTGAAGAAGAGGTTATAGTTCTTTGATTATTGTTTTCAGGAATCTGAGTTTCAAGATTCTTGCTTACAAGATTACTAGAATCTTGTTTCTGGTTTTCAGCTACATTACTTCTAGCCAATCCTGTTTCTGTGTTGGAATTAGGAGGCTGTGAAGACTTCCCGATTAGATTGTCTTTACTAGATTCTTGTTTTCCAGATTCTTCTAATCTGTTTTCTACTGAACTAGAATCTGAAGCAGTCTCATTTGCTGGTGTCTTGTGAGGCTGAGATACAGCAATGTTGATCGGCCCTGTAGGAAGCCGCTTTTTAGGTGCTGATGGGGACATGGCTTACCTCCTTGATGAGGGCCTCGACAATCTGGGCAAATGGTTCGGCTAGATGCTTTTGGTTGGTTTCTTCCAACGACCACCCGAGATTGTTCGTTTGTTGAACAATAGTGCTCTGCCGGATAGCTTTAAATAGGTGAACATCGGGAAGTTCTCGGGCTAGAGCTTCAAGGGCTGCTTTTGAGACCCGTGTCTGATTGTTACCAGACCACTGATCGCGGGTAGGGATTATCCCCAGTAACCTAGGCACCCGAAATTCGAGTTCTTCTAATTCTCGTAGTAAAGTCAAGGTTGCGACAGCGCCCTGCACCCCCTTTGGTGTACACTCCGTTGGAATCACTATGCAGTCCGCCGCAAGCATCGCATTATAGGTCAGCACTCCTTTCGCAGGCGGACTGTCGATAACTATGAATTCAAAAAGATTGAGCACAGGCTTGAGGGCTCTACGCAAAAAGCGCTCCCGTCCTGGTTGGCCTGTGATCCCATCAGCAGCAGCCGAAAGACTGTAGTCCGCAGGGGCTAGAACAAGCCGATCTCCCCGATCAACACTCAAAGGCTTTTTCAGGATGTTGCGGATATCTTCTCGGTCTTCACCGGAAAGGATCGTCTCAGCGATAGTTGCTTCTTGGGACAAGTCGTTCCAGCCAAGCCATTGGGAAAGATTTCCCTGAGGGTCAAAATCGCAAGCGAGTGTCAGTCCCTTTTCACTAAGCATGGTGGCGATGTTCAAACAAGCACTGGTTTTTCCAGAGCCGCCGCTTAAACAAGAAAAAACTATTACAGAAGCTTCTTTAGAAGTATCAATCATCTGGAATCCTAGTTTCTAGTAACTTGAAAACAAGAATCTTTGATGAGCATATTAGCTCTCTACTCAAAATGTCAAGGAGAATGCTCCAAGTAAGTCAATGAAAGCATTACAGCTACAGTAGATGAAAACAAGAAAATGGTAACAAGTTTTTAGCCATGCTCAATCTGGTGTAAGAGTTTCAAGAAAAATGAAAACAAGAATCTTGTTTACTTGTATTCTAAAGCCTTTGCTGGAGAAGCATCGAGAGGGCGCAGGTCTTACTTGGGCAACCTTTAGCTATGGGAGAGGTGTAAAGGGTTCACAGGATGGAGCGAAAAGGTTCTAGGTAAACTGCTGTAAAAGCCAGCGATTCACGGCTCCATCATCCTCAGTTTGACTGCGTCGTAAGGCTTCTTCAATCACTGATACAGGTAAATTGGGCAGCACTGCCGACACCTGAATCTGCCTGCTACCTCCATCGGCGATCTCAAAGGCAATCACCGTGGCTGCTTCAACGTTCACAACCCAGTATTCCTGAACTCCAAGCCGCTCATACAGCAGACGCTTTTGGCCTAAATCATCACTTAAAGTCGTTGATGAAATTTCGATCGCTAAAGTTGGGGCTCCCCAGACATCGACATCCACCGGCTGATTATCTTTGGCCGGGCGCTGCACATCAGAACCAATGTAATAGGCTAAGTCTGGCTGGCATTCCCGCTCACCTGTTTTACGAAAACTGGTATTCGTAAATGATACATAGGTAATCTCCTTCAGCGTCCCGTATAGGCTCACGACCGCCGCTAGAATCGAATTATCTTGGCCGTGTGCAGACCCAATGGGCATGGCTTCAATCCTCATCCAACCGGCATCGTA
>JBAUTB010000117.1:0-14445 GCA_049582005.1 Gloeobacterales cyanobacterium
GCATAGAGAGCCTGTTTTGATCTGTCCAGCACGGGTAGCCACTGCAAGATCCGCAATGATGGTGTCCTCGGTTTCTCCAGAGCGATGGGAAATCATCGAATGATAGTTTGCCGCGGTTGCGGTGTTAATCGTGTCTAGGGTCTCGCTGAGACTGCCAATTTGGTTGACTTTGATCAACACGGCATTGGCAATTCCTAAGTCGATGCCTTTCTGTAATCGAATTTTATTGGTGACAAAAAGATCATCGCCCACCAGTTGCACTTTTTTGCCCAGACGTTCTGTAAGTTTGGCCCAAGCCTCCCAATCATCTTCAGCCAAACCATCTTCGATAGAAATAATGGGATAGCGGTCTACCCAGGCTGCCAGATAATCAATCATCTGTTGAGGATTATGGGCTTTGCCGTCTACCGTGTAGGTGCTCTCTTTGTACATTTCTGTGGCTGCCACATCCAGCGCCAGGGCAATGTCTTCGCCCAGACGGTAGCCTGCTTGCTCAATGGCTTGAACCAGAATATCTAAGGCTGCCTGATTCGAGCTGAGGTTAGGCGCAAAGCCCCCTTCATCTCCTACCGCCGTATTTAAGCCTTGAGATTTCAAGATTTTCTTGAGTTGGACAAAAACTTCAGCCCCCCAGCGCAACGCTTCCCGGAAACTAGGGGCCCCCACAGGAGCGATCATGAATTCCTGGATGTCCACATTATTGTCAGCATGGGCTCCTCCATTCAAGACATTCATCATCGGGACCGGGAGCACATTGGCTGCTTCTCCGCCTAGATAGCGATATAGGGGAAGACCCCGAGCAATACTAGCGGCTCTAGCAGTAGCTAAGGAAAGGGCCAGAATCGCATTAGCGCCAAGATTGGACTTGTTAGGACTTCCATCCAACTCTAGTAACACTTTGTCAATGGCTGCTTGTTCGGTGGCATCTAAGCCAATCAAGGCTGGTCCAAGGATTTCATGAACATTTTTGACGGCATGGAGTACACCGGCTCCGTTGTACCGAGCCTCTCCATCGCGCAGTTCATGAGCTTCAAAACTTCCCGTGGAAGCTCCGCTGGGAACCGCTGCTCGGCCGAGGGCTCCCGAGGCGAGGATTACGTCAGCTTCGATAGTTGGACGCCCTCGGGAGTCAAGAATCTCACGGGCTTTGATTTGGGAAATAGCAGTAGACACAAAAGTGCTCCTTATAAGAAGGCAAGACCATCAGGACTGGATACATCAAAGAAAGTAAACCATAAGCGGGGTTGGCTTTGTAGAGTTGGTTACTGAATTGACATCCTCTCCAGGCAAATCTCGGCTGCGCCTGCCGGACACTGAGCTTATGCGTGGAGATTCCTTGGGTCGCACTATAGAGCTCGTAGTCACAGAACTTTATGCAGAAGAGTCATTATGTCGTTAGTCGTTTCTAACCCCCAGCTCTGCTCGGAGTGTAGCAAACTTGAAACAAGGTTGAAGGTCACCCAAAAACCCGCTCCCTTCCTAATAAGCCGATCTCATATAGCCCGTTTCCTTATCAATCAGGATCCTGTCAACGAGGTCGTTCTTATTTGTCAATATCTCTGCCTCAAAGGCCCTTCCCCTGTCAGATATCTTGCCCAGCTTCAGGTTGGGGTTTCTTGTAGACTTCAAATAGTCTTTGATCATGGCTTCGACTTCCTTTGCATCGATGGATTTGCCCGTTGACGGGGATTGCCGTCCATAGCTGCGGCCTATGCCGTTGCCGTAACCGTATCCGCCCATCATGCCCGGACCCATGCCGTATCCACCCGAACCCATGCCGTACCCGGATCCACCCATCATGCCCGGTCCCCTGCTGTATCCATAGCCATAACCCATTCTGGAGGCATGTTCAAACAGCACCAGGTGCCAGCGGCTTTGAAGGAGGATGGTATTTAAGACCTGAGCCGTGTCGCGGTCCTCGGCCTTGGTAACGAGCCATTCATAACGGGGTAATAAATCGCTTTCCAGTTTTGCTGCGATTCCGTAGGCATCCGTCAATGTCTTATTCTCCACGACCGGCTCTGCCTTCCCATCGGCAGTCAGACCATAAGCGTCAAACAGTTGCCTGATCCACCCAATATGATTCTCCTCCTGAGGGATAACCATCATGTAAGGCATATAGGCGTTGAATTTTTCCTGATCGGTCTGATATTGGGCCAAAGATTGTTTTTCTAGCCCCAAAATCTCCTTCAGTTTTTGTACCCATTCTGTGTTTTTAGGGGCAGACAATTTAGCCGGAACCTCAACCCATCCGCCCATCATGCCCGGTCCCATGCCATAGCCGGGCCCCATACCGTAACCATAGCCGCCTCTAGCAGGCTGACTCTGCACCGGAGCAGGGCCAGGAACCAATGCTACAGCAAGTGCCAATGAAATAACTAAAATGGTCTTTTTCATACATCCATCCTTTTGTGGTCTGTATTGACTTAAGGATGCTGAGAAAGGTCTAGCTTAACAATAGTAAATTCCTAATTAATAGGAGATAAAACAATCTGATTCCAAACCATTGTCCCACTGTTAATAGCTTCTGAAAATTAAGAAACTTGAGGGGCTACTACTATTAGTATATTTTTTTAAATAGGATTTCTTTTTGAGTGTTCCTGCTAAACTTCTCCAGCGTAGTTAAGTCAGAGCTAAGATAAATACTATCCCAAAAACTAAAGAGTAACTATGAAAATTATGAATAGGATTTCTGTCATCACCATGGCTGGCATCTTGATACTTGCCAGTCCTGTCCTCGCTGAAGGTATGACAAAGTTTACCGCATCGGCCACAGGCACTCAAGAAGTTCCCAGACCAGGAGATCAGAAGGGTAGCGCTTCTGCTACTTTTACCCTCAATCCTGAAAAAGAAGAAGTTTGCTACGAGATCCAAGCTAAAGATATTACCTCCGTGACCATGGCCCATATTCATTCTGGAGCTGCTGGAGTAGCCGGTCCTGTTGTGATTAATCTCACAGCTCCTGCTGAGGGCTCTTCAAAAGGCTGTGCTCCTGTGAGCCCTAGGCTAATCCAACAGATTAGCCAGAACCCTGAGAATTTCTATTTCAACGTCCATACGACGGAGTTCCCTAAAGGAGCTGTGCGCGGTCAATTAATGAAGAGTGAGATGGCTGCTCCCATGAAGCCCTCCTACTAGTTACATGCCCAGCATAAATCTAGCCAGTTCAGACATTCTGCTGCGGTCCCAAGCAGGTTCCCAAACTAGGTTCACCTGAGCAGAAGTGACCCCAGGAACCTGGCGGATTTTAGCCTCCACTTCGGGCGGTAACGTGCCGGCGACGGGGCAACCGGGTGCCGTCAGGGTCATGTCGACTTTGACGTGGCCCTCTGCATCAATATCCAGAGTGTAGACCAATCCCAACTCGTAGATATTGACGGGGATTTCAGGATCATAGACCGTCTTCAAGGCTTCGATCACCCGTTCTTCGAGGGTGGTGTCCAGTTGGGTACTCATCGCTTACTCCGTGGATATGGGCTCTTTTTGTTCTTTCAAAGCGGCTTGTAACGTATGCCAGGAAAGCGTAGCACACTTGACCCGCGCCGGAAACTCACGCACGCCAGAGAATACCGCTAGTTTTCCTTGCGCGGGATCGGCTGGCTGGCTGGGGTCTCCGGTGAGCATGGCGTGAAACTCCCCAAACAGCGTTTCCACTTCAGCCAAGGTCTTACCTTTCAATATTTCGGTCATCAGGGAGGCAGAAGCCGTAGAAATAGCACAGCCTGAACCTTGGAAGCTGATATTACGGATTACATCTCCCTCCATCACCAGGTAGATAGTTACCCTATCGCCGCAGAGGGGATTGTGCCCTTCCGCTTTATGATCGGCTCCTTCAAGCGGTCCAAAATTACGGGGTCGCTTGTAGTGATCGAGAATTACCTCTTGATAGAGGTCGCGGAGCTCCGACATTAGCTAAATACCTCCTGGACTTTGCGGATGCCCGCGACTAGGGCATCGACTTCTTCTAGGGTGTTGTAGAAGGCGAAGGAAGCGCGAGCGGTGGCGGGGACTCCGAATCGTTCCATCACGGGTTGAGCACAGTGGTGTCCTGCCCGGATTGCAATCCCTTCTCGGTCCAGGATCGTGCCAATGTCATGAGGGTGAACCCCTTCAATCAAGAAAGACAAAACACTGGCTTTGTCCCGTGCGGTACCAATCAGCCGGATCCCAGGAATTTCAGCAATCGCTTCTGTCGCATGGGCGAGGAGCTCATCTTCATAGGTAGCAATCTTGTGGAGGCCAATTGCCTGTACATAGTCGATAGCGACTCCAAGGGCAATCGCCCCCGCAATATTCGGGGTCCCTGCTTCAAAGCGAAATGGCAGAACATTGTATTCTGTCTTCTCAAAGGAGACCGACAAAATCATGTCCCCTCCGCCTTGGTAGGGAGGCATAATTTCTAAAAGTTCTTTCTTACCGTAAAGAACCCCAATTCCCGTGGGGCCGAAGAGTTTGTGACCGGAGAAAACGTAGAAATCGCAAGCGAGGGCCTGTACATCCACTGGAATATGCGGCACAGCCTGAGCGCCATCTACAAGGACCGGAATGCCCCGTTGATGGGCCATTTCAATCATCTGCTGGACTGGGTTAATCGTTCCCAAGGCATTGGACAGATGGGCGATACCGACCAAGCGCGTCCGCTCTGACAGCAGCTTTTCATACTCGTCTAGAAGAATCTCGCCCTCATCATTGATCGGAATCACTTTGAGGATGGCTCCCTTCTGGGCGCAGAGCATCTGCCAAGGAACAATATTGGAATGGTGCTCCATGGTAGAGAGCAGAATTTCATCGCCTGCCTGGACATGCTGTTGCCCATAGGTTTGAGCGATTAGATTGATGCCTTCTGTCGTTCCGCGCGTAAAGATAATTTCTTGAGAACTTTTGGCATTCAAGAACTGCTGTACTTTCTCCCGTGCCTTTTCATAGGCATCCGTGGACCGCTGCGACAGCAGATGCACACCCCGATGGATATTAGAAAAATATTCGCTATAGAGTTCTACTTCCGAATCAATGACCGCTTGCGGCTTCTGACTGGTTGCGGCATTATCCAAGTAGACCAAAGGCTTGCCGTAAACCTTCTGTTTCAAAATGGGGAAGTCTTCACGGATACGGGCCACATCCAAGCGAGCCGAAGAGATAAGAGTCGGAGAAACGGAGGAAGAAGTAGTAGTCACAAGAGATTTCATAATAAGTGCCTTACGCAGGTAACCAAGTTGAAAGGAGTTGTTCCAAGTGATCGCGGACAGCGCTGATCTTGATTTGTTCTAAGACATCGCTGGCGAAGCCATAGGTGAGGAGACGACGAGCAGCTACTTCATCCAAACCACGGGAGCGCAAATAGAAAATAGCCTCTTTATCGAGCTGTCCTACCGTAGCTCCATGGCTGCATTTAACATCGTCCGCAAAGATTTCTAGCTGAGGATTGGTGTGCACCAAGGCGTCGTCAGAGAGCAAGAGGTTGCGATTGGATTGTTGGGCATCGGTCTTCTGCGCTTTGGGATGGACATAGACTTTGCCACTGAATACTGCTTGAGACGTGCCGTCTAGCAATCCTTTGAAGAGTTGATGACTCGTGCCGTGGGGCTTGCGATGGTCTACATGGATGTGGTGGTCCACCCGTTGATTGTCTTTTACTAAATACAAACCATTGAGGGTACAATCAACACCTTCCGCTTCCAGGTTGGCATGGAGGTCGGTGCGGGCTAAAGCTCCACCCAAGGCAATAGACAGAGAAGAAAAGCTACTGTTGCGCCCTAATTGGACCTGCATGGTAGCGAGGTGGAAAGCCTTAAACTGCTCGCGCTGAATTTTGTAATGGTCGATAACAGCATTTTCATCCATCACGATTTCCGTCACCGGGCAGGTAAAGTAGCTGCCTTCCAGACCGACATAGCTTTCAATAATCGTTGCTTGACTCTGGGCCTTGGCCACCACCAGATTGCGAGGATAGGAAACCGTTGCCTGGTCTTTAGCCGTTGCAATAAACAACAGATGAATCGGTTTTTCGATGACCGCTCCAGGCCGTATGTAGATAAAAGCCCCATCTTCTAGGAATGCGGTATTCAAGGCCGTAAAAGCATGGTCCTCGAAAAACGTCCCTTTCCCTAAGAAGGGCTCAACCAAGTCAGGATGCTCTTGCAACGCTTCAGCCAAGGGGCCCACAATACAACCTGCGGGTAAAGTCTCCACCCGGGACAGTTCCGGTGCCCAGTGCCCATTCACAAAGACCAACTGGTGACACCCCTCATAGACGAAAGGCTGGATAGCAGTGGGCGAAACCGATGCGGCTACCGCACGTTCAAAAGAGCTTCTGGCAAGGATGGAAACATCGGTATATTTCCATGCTTCCATACGACGGTTGGGCAACCCTAGCTCTTGGAAGCGCTGGGCAGCTCTTTGACGTAGGGACTGGAGACTAGCCGAATCTACCGCTGAACGCTGTTGGTTAAACAGTTCAAAGGCTTGCAGATAGTCCACCTTTTTAGCAATCGCTTGGGTCATGCGCGGACAGCCTCTTGCTCAAACTTGTAGCCTGTTTGTTCCAATTCCAACGCCAATTCCTTGTCCCCTGAACGAACAATCTGACCATCGACAAGGACATGGACATAGTCTGGAACGATGTATTCCAAGAGCCGCTGATAGTGCGTAATCACCAGAAAGGAGCGTTTGCCATCCCTCATGGCATTGATGTTATCAGCGACTACGCGCAGGGCATCGATATCCAATCCAGAATCGGTCTCATCCAGAATCGCGAGCTTCGGTTCTAAAACGGATAGGTGGAAGACTTCATTGCGTTTTTTCTCCCCGCCAGAAAATCCTTCATTGACGGAGCGATGGAGCATCGCTTCATCCAAATTGACTTTCTTGATCTTGTCTTTAACGAGCAGCAAAAAGTCCATGGCATCTATTTCCGGTTCGCCTTGGTGCTTACGTTTGGCATTCAGGGCTGCTTTCAAAAAATAGATATTGCTTACCCCTGGGATTTCGACAGGATACTGGAAACTCAAGAGCAATCCTTCCTGTGCCCGTTCTTCGGGGGGCATCTCCAGGAGGTTTTTACCTTCGAAGAGCACTTCCCCCTCGGTCACCGTATAGAGGTCGCGTCCGGAGAGTACGCCAGCCAAGGTGCTTTTCCCAGAACCGTTGGGCCCCATGATGGCGTGGACTTCCCCAGGATTGATGGTCAGACTAATCCCCTTCAGGATTTCCTGGTCATCAACGGTCGCGTGTAGATTCTTAATTTCCAGCATTGTTCTCTCCAAAGATTTAGCCGAACGTAGGCTTATTAACCGACACTTCCCTCAAGGCTCACACTCAGGAGTTTCTGCGCTTCCACCGCAAACTCCATCGGCAACTCACGAAAGACTTCTTTGCAAAAGCCATTCACAATCATGGACACGGCATCTTCGGTAGAAATGCCGCGCTGATTGCAATAAAAGATCTGGTCTTCCCCGATCTTAGAAGTCGAAGCTTCGTGCTCCACTTGGGCCGTTGGATTTTGCACGTCAATGTAGGGGAAGGTATGCGCTCCACACTGATCGCCAATGAGGATTGAATCACACTGCGAGTAGTTGCGGGCTCCATCGGCTCCTGAAAGAATCTTGACGGCTCCTCGATAGGTACTTTGGGCATGACCGGCGGAGATGCCCTTGGCAACAATCGTGCTGCGGGTGTTCTTGCCAATATGGATCATCTTGGTCCCCGTATCCGCTTGTTGGTAATTGGCGGTAACGGCTACAGAATAGAACTCGCCGACGGAGTTATCCCCCTTCAAAATGCAGCTTGGATATTTCCAGGTAATCGCGGAGCCTGTTTCCACCTGAGTCCAGGAAATCTTGGAATTCCGGCCTTCACATTTACCGCGTTTGGTCACGAAGTTATAAATTCCGCCCTTACCTTCTTTGTCTCCGGGATACCAGTTCTGTACGGTTGAATATTTGATCGTGGCATCGTCATGGGCAATCAATTCGACCACGGCTGCGTGTAGCTGATTTTCATCCCGCATCGGCGCAGTACACCCTTCCAGGTAGCTGACATGGCTTCCCGCATCGGCAATGATCAAGGTGCGTTCAAACTGGCCTGTATTCTTGGCGTTGATCCGGAAATAGGTGGATAGCTCCATCGGGCAGCGCACCCCTTTCGGGATATAGACAAAGGAACCATCGCTAAAGACAGCGGAATTCAGCGCTGCGAAATAGTTATCGTTGGCGGGCACTACCGTACCGAGATATTTGCGGATGAGTTCAGGATGTTCTTGTGCCGCTTCCGAGAAGGAGCAAAAGATAATCCCCATTTCATTGAGTTTTGCTTTGAAGGTTGTGGCTACCGATACGCTGTCAAACACAGCGTCCACCGCCACTACGCCAGCGAGCATTTCCTGTTCTTGAATCGGAATCCCTAGCTTTTCATAGGTTTTCAGGATCTCGGGGTCTATCTCGTCTAAGCTCTTGGGTTGGTCTCCCTTCGCCTTGGGTGCGGAGTAGTAGATCACCTCTTGGTAGTTGATCGGCGGATAGTGGACATTTTGCCACTTCGGTTCTTCCATCGTCAGCCAGTGCCGATAGGCTTTCAATCGCCATTCCAGCAGGAAGTCGGGCTCATTTTTCTTCGTCGAAATCAAACGAATGACATCTTCATTCAATCCCGGTGGTACCGATTCTGCTTCTACATCTGTGATAAAACCGAATTCGTACTCGCGGTTAGCCAGTTCTTCAACGGTGCGGGTAGGCGTTGACATATCTTTCCCTATGAGACGAGGTGCAGGGATGTTCCTGCGGTAGTCGGACTGGTACTGGGCCTGAGATGGTTGGAGGAACCCACCATTTGAGCCAAGGTGATGCTAGACAGGGCTTGATGGACGGCTTGGTTGATCAACTGCCAGGGGTCCTGTAGAGGGCAAAAGCTCTCCATGGAACACTCACTCGGGCTGCCTTCGACACACTCTGTCAGGGCAATCGGTCCTTCAACGGCCTGGATCACCTCTGCCACGGAAATGGCCTTCGGGGTGCGTGCTAAGCTGTAGCCTCCTTTCACGCCCCGGTGAGCGTTAAGCAACTCCGCCCGGGCTAATAGCTTCAAAACCTTGCTGACAATGGGCAAAGGTAGTTGAGTCTGGCTAGCCAGTTCGGGAGCCGTATGCAGCTTGTCCGGGCTTCTAGACAGATGGGTCATGAGGACAATCCCATAATCAGCCTGTTTCGTTATCCGGATCATTACTGCTACCGCCCCTTCTGCAAACCGTACCTTTTTAGTACTGTATTGATCATAACGCGGTATTGTACTTCTTAACGTAGTTTTAAATGCTGATTTTCTGGAATCCTGACTCCCGAGTAGGGGCCCCCCGCCCCTCAAGTTACGCTATGGGGGATTTAGGGGGCTTTTACGTAAGTCCTGGAAGCTTGAGGCTTTGTCAGGAGTCTATAGTACCAGTACGCCATACCTTCTTTGATCGGGAAGAGTATATAAGTCAACGGATTGATGGTTACAACAATGTTGCGGATGTCGCGACACGCCAAGTTCACCACCATTTTGGCGACCCATGCTGGAGACATCACCCCTATCGGATTGAGTTTGCTTTTGAAAGGACCGAGGATGATTTTACGAATGACACAGGGAGCATGGATACGCTTGAGGGTGACCAGTTCACCCAGGGAACGCTTGGACAGCTCATACAGCGGGCAAAAAGCGGGGGAAACTTCCGCTTCTGAGGTGTTTATCCAAATCTCTTTGGTGGCGTGTGCTCTGGACGTGGTTACAGTATTCAGGAAGAGTTCCATCAACTTCACCACCGAAAAAGTATTGACCGCGTAGGCTGCTTCAATATCCTTCCACTCAGAGGCTGCATAGGGATTGAGGCCATGATTGCAGATTAGAATGTCAACGCCTGTGAATAGTTCAGCCAGCGCTTGCTCCTCGCCGATGCTCCAGTGCCTTACCTGGATCCCTACCGGGGCGATCCATTCACTGGAGGTAAGGGCAATCACTTTTGCTTTGCGTTTGAGGAGTTCTTGCATCAAAGCCTGCCCTAAGGCTCCAGAAGCCCCGGTAATGGCGATGGTTTTACCTTTGAGTGAGATAGAAGTGCCCATCACGCGATCGACCAAGGAGAAGACTCCAGAATAGTAGGCATTGCCATCGTCAAAATGATGACGCCAATGGTATGTGCGGTTGACCAGCCAGGGACTTGGTGGGGTAGTGAGGGGGCCAGACTTGTGACTGAGGTCGGTGCTCTTGAGCAGATCATTGGCTCTGGCAAGACCACTCAACCAAAAAGCAGTGGAATAAGCGACCCCTAGCCAAGCTCCGGGTGCTTGGGTCAAAAAAACAAAAGCAAGGGAGAACAATACCAGGACCGTCGCTTCCGGGACATCCCCGTACCAATGGGCTTTGCGGTAGAGTTCGGGAGAGAGTACTTCCAGGTTGGTGTTGTAGACCTTGTGGTGAATAGCATGAATACGGGTCAGAGGGCCCCACACATGGGCCAGCACATGATAGCTATCCCGTACCACTTCTGCAAGCAGTACAGAACCCAAAGCTAACAATCCCTGCGTGATCCAGTCCATTTTGTGTCCGTTTTAGATATTTTCGATTTCAGATAGAAAATAGGTTTCCAAACAATATGTTACAAAGCTTTATGATAAGAAAGCTACCTGTAGGCTTCTATTACTATGCTACGCCTTGAACGAGTTTCTAAAATCTATGCCACAGGAGAAGTCCTCAAGGATGTTTCTTGGGAAGTGCGCGCGGGAGAAAAAGTTGGTTTAGTGGGCGTAAATGGGGCGGGTAAGTCCACCCAGCTAAAAATCATCTTGGGAGAGGAAGAGCCCACCAGCGGTAAAATCGCCCGTCCCCACAGTCTGAAGATTGCCTATCTGGCCCAGGAATTTGTCGCCACGCCAGGACGGACAGTGAAGCAAGAGCTATGGACTGCCTTTGAAGAGGCTTTAGCAGTGCTCAATAAACTGGAGACCATCAAGCAAGCGCTGGAAGCGGCCCCTACCGATGCCAAGAAACTCGAAAAATTGCTCAAGGATTTGGATACCTACCAGCGCCGTTTTGAAGCCATGAATGGCTATGCTTTAGACAGCCGCATTGAAAAATTAATGCCAGATCTGGGTTTTGAACCAGGAGATACGCAGCGGGAAGTAACGGAATTTAGTGGTGGCTGGCAAATGCGTATGGGGCTGGGCAAAATCTTGCTTTCTGATCCAGACCTGCTGCTTTTAGACGAACCGACCAATCACCTTGACTTGGAAACGATTGAGTGGTTAGAAGACTATCTCAAAGCCTGTAAGCCTGCTGTTGTAGTTATTTCCCATGACCGGAGATTCCTGGATAAGCTCGTCAATAAAGTCATTGAAACGGAGCGTGGGGTCGCCAGTACCTATTTAGGTAATTATTCAGCCTATTTAGCAGAGAAGGAACGGCGCAAGGAGTCCCAATTATCTGCTTTTGAACGTCAGCAAAAAGAATTAGAAAAACAGGAACGATTTATTGAGCGATTTCGAGCCAGTGCTACCCGTAGTACCCAGGCAAAAAGTAGGGAAAAGCAGTTAGAGAAAAAGGAGAGAATTGAAGCTCCAGTCTCGGATGTGCGGGGGCTAAAATTCCGTTTTCCACCCGCTGCGCGCAGCTCCAACCAAGTGGTCAAAGTCTCGGATCTCACCTTGGAATTTAATGATAATCCGCTCTTTATCGGCGCAGAACTCATCGTTGAACGAGGAGATCGGATTGCGTTGTTAGGCCCGAATGGTTGTGGTAAATCGACCTTCTTACGATTTATGGTAGGGACGCAAAAAGCCTTAGATGGAGAAGTGAGCTTTGGTCACAATGTCCAGCTCGGTTATTTTGCACAGCATCAAGCCGAAGCCTTACCGCTAGACCGAACGGTGTTAGAAACACTGAGAGATTCTGCACCTAATGCTCCCGATGGAGAATTGCGAGGATTAGCGGGACGCTTCTTATTTACGGGCGATGGCGTCTTTAAAAAGGTCCGAGCGCTGAGTGGAGGAGAAAAATCTCGTCTTGCCTTGGCTCGCCTTCTGTTAGAACCCGCTAATTTTTTACTCCTAGACGAACCTACCAATCACTTAGATATTCCGGCTAAGGAAACACTGGAAGAGGCGCTTTGTAACTATGAAGGTACGGCTGTTATTGTTTCCCATGACCGTTACTTTATTCAGCGTGTTGCCAATAAAATTGTGGAAATTGTGAATGGGGAATTTGTAGTTTATTTAGGTGGTTACGACTACTATCTAGAAAAAAAAGCAAACCAGAAAGAATCTTCAAATACCTTTGCTTTGGAATTAGCCTATCAAAAAGATCAGGAATTAGCAGGTCGTTAGTCAAGGGACTATAAATAATTATTGTGCTTTCGTTAAATATCAACAAACCACGTCAAATTGTCTTCGTCATTGGAAAGGATGAGCCTTTAGCTATTGTTTTTCCGAAAGCTATTAGGACTAGGAGACGACGCGGAAATTTTTCATGTTGTATCTTAAGAGCCATGAATGGACTACGCTCATTTAGAAATAGCTTCATAACTGGATAAACCTACTGGCTAACGGATTTCCATATAGAGTCAATAAAGTCACATCATGCATGCATCTCGCATTGTGGGGCAAGGCGGCATGGTCTGTCGGTTTTTCCGGGTTGAGTATGTCATACCAATCGTCCATGCTGAGGTTTCAGCACCCCAACGGATGAAAATCTATTTTCAGAGCAATTCTGATTCAACTTGCACTAAATCAGATGCCTCAAATGCTTATCCTGTAAGGATCTCCATAATGCACGCTCATTCAGAATTGGTATTAGAAGCTTGAGAAGACGACTGAGTTGGCAGAAGAGGCGGATTTAAGGGTTCAAGCCCTTGAATATCAACACAGTCGCTCATTTGAATCATGCCGAAATGGTATGGTTATTAGGTCTAGACTTCAGGGTACAATGCCCAAGAAGATCCGCGAACTTAAAGCTATTTTGCTCAAAGCTGGATTTGCGTATACTCCAGGTAAGGGCAGTCACAGCAAATGGCAGCACCCGTTGTTGGACAGACCAATTATCATTGCCCGCAAAGACGGTGACGACGCTCCGCTTTATCTCGAAAAACAGGTGAGAGCCGCACTCCAAGAAATCGAGGGTTTACAAGATGAGCATCAGTAAGTATCAGATGTTGATTCAGTGGTCAGATGAAGACCATTGCTATGTCGTCTCCATGCCCGATTTTCATGAGTTGAATCAACCCTGTACGGATGGGGCGACCTATGAAGAGGCTGCTAAAAAGGGACAGGAACTCATTGAGTCCTTATTCATTTGGTATCAAGAAGAGGGTAAAGAAATGCCTCAGCCCAAAACGCTACAAACTGTATAGAAGTAAATAACGGCTGAAAAACTCCTGATTTTGTGCAACTAGCTTAATGTGCAGAACCCCGGTTTTATAGGCATTTTCGGCAGGCGTAGCCGAGAGAACCAGCGTTTAGTGGTGCTACGCGCTTAGAGCCTGGAAATGTCAGAACAAAGAAGAGACCCCCAAAAATGGGAGCCTCCTTTTTATCTCTATGTCTTAGACAGACTTAGAAACTAAACACAGCGCGCAAAGTACCAACAGTGAGGGTGCCATTGCCACTAATGTTGTTGGGATTACTGATGATTTGGATATCAGGAGTGAGGGTGACACGGTCGTTCAACTTGAAGTTGTAGTAGGCTTCAATGTCAAACTCGCTTCCGGTGGCTATGTTCGTAGCACGTATGGGTTGACCAGCAGCAATACCAAGCGTGTTACCAGGAGCAAACAAGTCAGGGAAGGAAAAGCCGAATGAATAGTAGGTAAGATTGAAATTAGGAGCACCAACTTGTCCACCACCAGGGCCAGTCAAAAGACCGGTCGTAGCAGTTCCTGCACCGTAACGGCCAAAGACACCTATACCAGGCGTAATCGCCCATTCTGCGTTAACCCCGTATACATTTGACTTGGTTGGAGCAAAAGCAGGACTGGTTTGTGTAGTGTAGGCACCGTACTGTAGCTTAATTTTAGAGGTCTGAGAAGGACGGAATTCCAACTCAAGAGATCCGATAGAATTAGATCCCGTCAAACCGCCAAAACCAAAGCCGTTAGAATTACCACCTTGGCCAGCAATGTAAGCACCACGGAAGCTGAACGCATCAGCAATCTTCCAATCAAACCCTGTACCAGGACCAGCAAAAATGAAGGTGATCAATGGGTTGTTGATCAAGGAACCGTTGGAGAAATCCACTTCTTCGTTGTTAGCAAAGGAGTTGGTATCGAGAATCTCGAAGATGTCGATACGAGGACCGACGAAGATGCGGAAGTTATCTGAGAACAGGGTCGTGGTGTAACGAACCTTGTCGAAGGAAACGTTAGAATTACCGTTTGTTTGCACATTGCCGATAGAAGATTGATCGTAAGCACCATTAGGACCACCTGCATAG
>JBAUTB010000118.1:0-3434 GCA_049582005.1 Gloeobacterales cyanobacterium
ACCCATAAAGCGCTGGATGAATTGGTCTAATTATCCCTGTAAACAATCAGAATTTGAGGGACTAAACCTCTTTATAGAGCGAAATAAGTTAACAGATTTAACCTCCTGAAGATAGGGTCCAGGTAAGGCAATTTAGGCTGCGACCTCCCAATAGCGGTTGCAGCTGCTACAAAAATTAAGTTATCTTGCGTAAAGTAACAAAAACTAACAAATGGAGTTTATACCATGTTGCGTAAGCAAGTTTTGGGTTTAGGCATGGCCCTCTTATTGGCCGTTGCAGCCCCTGCTGTCCAAGCCGCGGACATTGTCAAAACGGCCGAGAAAGCTGGATCTTTCAAAACCCTGGTAACCGCTTTGAAGGCTGCTGACCTCGTAGTAGTCCTCGAGGGCAAGGGACCCTTCACGGTTTTTGCTCCTACGGACGAAGCTTTTGCCAAGCTCCCTAAAGGCACCTTAGAAGATCTTTTGAAGCCGGAAAACAAAGCTAAATTGGCGAAAATCCTGAAATACCATGTTGTTTCGGGGGAAGTCCTAGCCAAGAATATCAAGCCTGGAAAAGTAAAAACAGTAGAAGGTGCCGACCTCACTCTCAAAATTGAAGACAAAAAAGTAGAAGTCAACGATGCCTATGTTACGAAAGCTGACGTGGTCGCTGACAACGGAGTTATCCACGTGATCGATAAGGTCTTGATGCCACCTACTAAGTAAATCTATCGATTTACTTAGAATTTTAGACAAGGGGGCTTCGGCCCCTTTTTTAGTCTGGATTCTTACTTCCTAGTCAGAGGATAAGGAACCGCTACAATATGTGAAATTATCTTCCTCCGAACTGCCATGCCTGCGAACACGACCTCCCCAGTAAAGTCTTTTTCTTCTCAGATGTCTCAAGATATGGAACGGCCCGATCTAAAACAACAAGATAAAGAGCCACCGCAGATTCGGCAGATGATTGCCATTCTTGATTTCGGCTCCCAGTATTCAGAGCTGATCGCCCGTCGCGTCCGCGAAACCCATGTTTTTTCGGAAGTATTGCCGTATAACATCGCTATCGAAGACCTTAAGAAACTCAATCCTCAAGGCATTATCCTTTCTGGAGGCCCTAATTCGGTTTATGACCCCTATGCGCCCAAGTGCAACCCAGGAATATGGGATTTAGGTATCCCTGTGCTTGGGGTTTGCTATGGGATGCAACTGATGGTCCAGGCTTTAGGGGGAAAGGTTGAACAGGCTGATAAAGGAGAATATGGCAAAGCTTCCCTTTTCATTAGCGACCCCACAGACCTTCTGACCAATGTGGATGAAGGGGCCACCATGTGGATGAGTCATGGAGATTCTGTTACGACGCTACCCGATGGGTTTAGGGTACTCGCCTATACGGAAAACACCCCGAGTGCAGCAGTCGCTGATCCGGAGCGTCAGTTCTATGGAGTTCAGTTCCATCCGGAAGTCGTGCATTCCATCGGGGGAATGGCTTTGATTCGCAATTTCGTCTATCACATCTGCGAATGTGAACCCACCTGGACTATGGATGCTTTTATCGAAGAGGCGATTCGGGAAGTGCGGGCTAAAGTCGGAGATAAACGAGTCCTCTTGGCACTTTCTGGCGGAGTAGATTCTTCTACCCTGGCCTTTTTGCTCTATAAAGCGATTGGGGACAAATTAACGTGCATGTTTATCGACCAGGGATTCATGCGCAAGAACGAGCCTGCGCGCTTGATGAAACTCTTTAATGAGCAATTCCATATTCCCGTGGTCTATGTGGATGCTTCAGACCAATTCATTGACCAAATAGAGGGAGTTACTGACCCCGAAGAAAAGCGTAAGCGTATCGGACATGAATTCATCCAGGTTTTTGAGTCCGAATCGACCAGGCTTGGACCGTTTGATTATCTGGCTCAAGGAACGCTCTATCCAGACATTATTGAATCCTCTGGGGAAAATATAGATCCCAAAACCGGAGAGCGGGTTGCCGTAAAAATCAAGTCTCACCATAATGTGGGCGGCTTACCGAAAAACCTTCGGTTTAAGTTGGTCGAACCCCTGCGCAAACTCTTTAAGGATGAAGTGCGTAAAGTTGGTCGTGTCCTGGGACTCCCGGATGAAATTGTAGAACGTCAGCCTTTTCCTGGTCCTGGTCTGGCTATCCGGATCATTGGAGAAGTTACAAGAGAAAATCTTTCCACTTTGCGCGATGCTGATTTGATTGTTCGTCAAGAAATTAACCGAGGCGGATACTATAACGACTTTTGGCAAGCTTTTGCAGTGCTTCTCCCCAGCATCCGAACGGTGGGCGTGATGGGGGATAAACGTACCTATGCCCATCCCGTGGTACTCCGTATTGTCCAGTCAGAAGATGGCATGACCGCTGATTGGGCTAAAGCTCCCTATGACCTGTTGGAAAAAATAGCTAACCGTATTGTTAATGAAGTGCCAGGAGTTAACCGGGTTGTTTATGACATTACCTCTAAGCCTCCGGGAACTATTGAATGGGAATAGCTGTATATGGTCAGTCCTATGAGTCCCGTTAGTCCCATCAAGTACACGCTCCGCATCCCAGAACCACAAACCCACTATCTTCACGTAACCATGGAAGTGGTGAATCCTCGGCCTGGGCTAGAATTTTTGGAGCTATATCTGCCTGTTTGGACTCCCGGTTCTTATATGGTGCGGGAATACTCTCGGCATATTGAAGGGGTGGAAGCCTTTGATGAGGCAAAACGATCCTTACCCCTTAGCAAAACCCGCAAGAATATTTGGAAGGTTAAAGCTTCAGGCATCGTCACGATTGAATATCGGGTGTACTGTAATGAACTGACCGTCCGTACCAATCATATTGATCAAAGTCATGGCTATTTGAATGGGGCTGCTACTTTTTTGTATGTACCTGAGTTGCGGGACAACCCCCATCACGTCACGGTGGTTCCGCCCTCTCCTGAGTGGAATGTATACACAGCACTGATGGGGACCCAAGACCCCTACAGCTTCATTGCTGAAGACTATGACACGTTAGTCGATAGTCCCCTTGAAATGGGTGCTCATAAGACCTTTGACTTTGTGGTAGAGGATAAACTCCATGAAGTAGTTATTTGGGGAAGGGGAAATTATAGACAGGAAGACTTCCAACGAGATATTCCGAAGATGGTTCGCTATGTAGCCAACTTTTTTGGAGGTTTGCCTTATGAACGATACCTATTCATGGTCCACTTCGCGGCCAAAAGCTATGGGGGTTTAGAACACAAGAATTCCACTAGTTTGCTCTATCCTGGAGACTCTTTTTCCAGCAAAGATGGATATTTAAAGTTCATTAATTTAGTGGCTCATGAATTTTTCCATACCTGGAATGTAAAGCGCTTACGACCCCAAAATTTAGATAAATTTGACTACGACCATGAAAACTATACGACTTCTCTTTGGTTTATCGAGGGGGGTACCAG
>JBAUTB010000119.1:0-13181 GCA_049582005.1 Gloeobacterales cyanobacterium
TAGACAGCACGCAGATCGTCGCGATGCTGATGATTCACTTCACTACGACCCTGACCTGGATGAAAGCATCGGCTTAAGATTGGAAATAGCGTTCCCACGTCGATACCCATTGCTGGGCTTCCGCTGTTCCTTCTTCTGGAAAGGACTGCATGAATTCTTTGTCGGTCATGGGTGCGTAGGGGCCTTCTTTAAGCTCTAGAATCACGGTATTAGGTTCCAGCGCTACCAGGGTGTGAAAGGTACCCTCTGCTAGTTCAACACCATGCGTCGGGCCATGGGCGACAATACGCTCTGTATGAATCACCTGTCCTTGTTCATCCAAAATGAGCATTCCTAAAGAGCCCTGTAACACCAAAAAAAATTCAAAGCCATTCACGTCAGGAGCACGCAGATGACGATGGGGACGAACATAAGTACCTGGTTGAAAGGCATTGATAAATCGCTGGACTCTTTCTGACAATTCATGGAAGTCGTAGTTCTGGCGCAACCGAGGACTGTTCAGTGCTTTTTGGGCGGTGGCATCCATTAATTTTTGATTCAGGCGCTTAATCGGTAAAGTCTCCACACCCAATCTCCTCTGATTTCTTTTGGCTCCAGCATAGTTTCTCTTTTAGGGCTTCAGCGGGACAAGCTGTTCGCGTTTAGAACGATTCAGGATCAGTTCTATAGCCAGTTCCATTGCATGCGTCATACTCTTAGCGTCTGCTATGCCCTGACCAGTAATATCAAAAGCAGTGCCATGGTCTGGAGAGGTGCGCACCAAAGGCAGTCCGACCGTGACATTTACCGCTTGGTCAAACGCCAATAGCTTCACGGGGATTAAACCTTGGTCATGGTAAAGGGCAAGATAGCCGGAATATCCCTTTGCGCGGGTGTGGGGGTCTTGCCAAAGCTGACCGGGTTGGACCCAGAGGGTATCTGGAGGAACGGGACCGCTGACTCGGGGATATTGAGCAAGAAGCGGGGCCAACCATTCCACTTCTTCCGTGCCCAGAGCTCCTGCTTCTCCGGCATGGGGGTTAAGACCAGCGACAGCAATCTGGGGATCCGGTTCATTAAAATCTTGCCTCAGAACTTCCAGAAATAAATCCAGTTTTTGACGAACAAGCTGGCTATTTAAAACCTCTGGCACTAAGCGTAAAGGAATATGGGTAGTGGCCAAGAGTACCCGCAAAGCCCAACCTGTGTGAGGAGAACGGGCATGAAACATCATGCCGTAGCGTTCTGAATCGCTTAGCTGGGCCAACAATTCCGTTTGTCCTGGATAAAAATGTCCGGCCTGGGACCAAGCGGTTTTAGAAATTGGGGCGGTGACAATGCCATCAAATCGGCCTGCCAAAGTTTCTTGAATCGCCGTCCTGAGATAATGAAAACTGGCAGTTCCACTGCTGGCTTGGGCGGAACCCAGCGTAAAGGAGGCACAGGGCAATTCCAGGATTTCCCATTGCTCCGGGTCGGATATATTGCCCAGATGCTCCAGAGCCTGGTAGCAGCCACGCAATACGCTGGCAGTGCCGACTAAAGTTATCTTACACTGCGTCTGCCAATTCCTCTGGGCTAGAGCTTTGAGCACCACTTCGGGGCCTATGCCTGCGGGGTCGCCTATCGTAATGGCGATTCTTGGCACTCTTAGAAGGGACACGGGTATAACCATGGAGAACCGGGACCTATAGACATTTTAAAGTTTCTGAGCCTGAATCACTTGGAGGCTTCCTCCGGCATGAAGTTGCATTTTTCGAACGGCAAATCCCTGCTGCGGGAGAAGTGCTACAGGTTTTTGTTCTATCCATTGCCAAGAAGTTTCGGTTTCAAAAAGCCAGAGAAATAGAGCCAAGGCCGGCCAGAGGAGAGGCATGGACGGCTTATGAAAATCAATAAAGGTGAAAATTCCACCAGGTTTCAGCACCCGATAGACTTCACCATAAATTTTTTGGACTTGGGCCGGGGTCATCTCATGTAAGGCCATACTGGTATGGACCAAATCAAACTGATTGGCCTCTAGCGGTAATTTCTCGGCTCGTCCTAAGACAAATTTCCCGCTGGGAACAGCAGCTTGCGCTGTTCTGATTGCTATGGGAGAACAGTCCAAACCGATCAGGTCATATCCTTCTTCAGAGAGTACTTGAGAGGCTAAACCACTGCCACAGCAAAGGTCTAGCGCTCTTTTCCCTGGATTGGCCAAAAGACCTTGCAGGGCCAGGGTTCGAAATCGTTGTTCTCCCCCTACCAAGAGGCTCGTAGTTTTAGAAACAAGGTTGTAGAACCAGAGGTAGCGAAAAGCCCATGTGCGCAAAATAGTTGCCATGATTCCATTATCAATGGGGACCAGGAGCTTTTCTCTAAGGCCACCCATGATAGGGTAAAAAAACTTAGCATGATGACCATGGCTGCACCCATAACCCTCACCCCAAACTTCACTCTTCCTTTGGTCGTTCTTGGCTTAGGAATCCTTGGATTGTTGGTCTTGCCTCTGGTGCCCGCGATTCTTCTAATTCTATTCGGCTTATTTCTTATCTATCAAACGGCTACACTGCGCATTGTTTTTTTAGAAACCACTTTTGCGGTGCAGCGTTCCGGTAAAACCTTGGTGGATTTTCCCTACGTTGATTGGTTCACCTGGAAAATCCTCTGGCCTCCCCTGCCCATTCTTCTCTTTTTCAGAGAAGTGAAGAGTATACATTTCATTCCGATGCTATTTTCACCCAAGGAATTGCGAGCAAACTTAGAACGGTTTATTCCCCAAGGAGAAAATCAGTGAATTCCTGGATGGGGGCTTTCGGGATTCCGGTGGGTTATCTATTGGGTTCTATTCCCAGTGGTTATTGGGCGGGCAAGTGGCTAAAAAATATTGATATCCGTGCATATGGCTCCAAATCGACGGGAGCGACCAATGTCCTCCGCGTTTTAGGGAAAGGGCCCGCTGCCGCTGTTTTTGCTGCCGATGTATGTAAAGGAGTCCTTGCTGTTTTAAGTGCTCAGTTTTTAGGTCAGGGCTCAGACCTCTGGGTGATTGCTGCCGGACTCATGG
Source organism: Gloeobacterales cyanobacterium (assembly GCA_049582005.1). Lineage (GTDB taxonomy): Bacteria > Cyanobacteriota > Cyanobacteriia > Gloeobacterales > PMM-0068 > Sivonenia. Next base: position 3,029 of record JBAUTB010000119.1, read on the forward strand.
CGATTCTGGGCCACAGTAAATCTATCTTTTTGAATTTTTCCGGTGGCAAGTCTGTCGCAGTCAGTATCGGCCTTCTTTTGGCGATGGATTGGCGCGTAGGACTCTGTGCACTGGTCTTATGGGCTGTGATTGTCGGTTTGACCCGTTGGGTGTCCTTGGGTTCTGTGCTGGCAGCCATCGCCATTGCCCCTATGATGTACCTTTTCGGCAATCCCCTTAGCTACGTGATCTTCGGTGCTGTTGGTGGTCTGTACGTGGTCATTCGTCACAAAGCTAATGTGCAACGACTCTTGAAGGGGACAGAGCCTCGCATTGGTGAAAATGTGAAAATTTGAATCACCCTGATCTCGTTTCAGGGAGAGGGCGACATAAGGGGTAAGGGAATACAATGGTTAACATCCCGTAATATTTCTTGTGGCTATGCAAGTTTCCCTGACTACCGCTCCCCTCCCTGGAACTTATTGGCAGTGGCGAGGACAATCCATTTACTATGTGCGGGCTGGAGAGAGGCATCCTCAACGACCACCGATTCTCTTAATTCATGGATTTGGAGCTTCTACGGACCACTGGCGCAAAAACATTGCGGAACTTCAAGAAGACTTTGAAGTTTGGGCTATCGATATGCTGGGCTTTGGGCGTTCTGCAAAACCCGCATGGGAATACAGCGGTGACCTCTGGCGGGACCAGCTCCATGACTTTATTACAGAAATGATTGGTCACCCGACTGTACTGGTGGGCAACTCACTCGGGGGGTATTCCGCCCTATGCGTGGCAGCCCAACGCCCATCGTCAGCAGTGGGTCTGGTGCTCCTGAATTGTGCCGGTCCCTTTACAGACACCCATCCTCAACCCGTCAATCCTTTCCAAAAGATTGTGGGGAAGTTGGCCAAGTCTACCTTTACCCAGTCTTGGGCTAGCTTTTTGTTATTTCAGTATGTCCGTCGGCGCTCGATGATTCGCAGTGTGCTCCAGAAAGTGTATGTGGACCAAACAGCGGTTACGGAACAATTGATAGAAGAGATTTATAGACCTTCCTGTGACCCAGGGGCTCCTGAAGTGTTTGCTTCCGTATTTAAGACTCCCCAAGGCGAAAAACTGGATGTTTTATTAGAGCAGTTAACCTGTCCTCTCCTGATGCTTTGGGGAGCCTTAGACCCTTGGATGGATGCAAAAACGCGTGCCCCTAAGTTTCGCCAGCATTACCCACAGCTTAAAGAGCACTACCTGCAAGCAGGTCATTGTCCCCATGATGAAGTACCAGAGCAGGTGAATACTTTGATTCGGTCTTGGCTGTTGTCATAAATTCTTTTCATGTTTTCCAACTAGCGTTGAGTTGTATGCAAGAACTTCGTGACCAGCTTTCTCAAGGAAAAGTGATTGGTTTTGCCACGGATACCGTGCCAGCTCTCGCTACTTTGCCAGAACATGGAGAACAGATCTTTGCTTTGAAACGACGCCCGCCCACAAAGCCTTTAATTCTGTTGGGGGCCGATCTGGAACAGCTAAAACCCTATGTCCAAGGATGGGAAAAAGAATGGGAAGACTTAGCTTATGGTGGTTGGCCTGGTCCTTTGACGCTGATTTTGCCCGCCAGTCTGCTGGTCCCGGAAGCGGTTCATCGCGGGCTGGGAAGCGTTGGTATAAGAGTGCCCGCTATCGGTCGTGAATGGCTAATCGAGATGGGGCCGTTGGCTACTACCAGCGCTAATTTTTCTGGTCAGCCTCCTGTTTCTTCCAAAGCGGAATTTCAAGCCTTATTCCCGGAAGTACTTGTGTTTCCAGGCCCCTATGAACAAGCTACGGGCTCTCCCTCCACCATCATTCTCTGGAAAGAGGATCGGTGGGTTTTGCTAAGGGAAGGGAGCTTTTCTTTGCCCCGAAGCCTTAAGGAATCATGAGAGTCTATTAACGAAGTGTAAGCAAGGGGAGTATGATAAAGAAGATTGAGTAGTTTTACCCAGACAAAAACCTAGTTCGTTTAGGTAAGTATTTTCTGGTTCGGGGTAAAAATAAGCCCCCCTGTTCAAACAGTTTCTAACAGTGTGAGCCTGCGGAATGTTGAAGGCTTGCCTCTGTTTTACATGTAACCCTAAGGAGGTACAATGACCACTACACCCGCAAAAAAATATAGCCTAAAAGTATACTGGTCGGAGGAATCTCTGTTATTGGGAGTCGATCGTCTTTATAACAGTAGCCGCTCTCCTATTACAGACTATTTTAACTGGCCAAAAGAGAATGCTTGGGAATCCCTCAAAACGCAATTGGAAAAAAAAGAGTGGATTGATCAGCAAGAGCGCTTTTCTCTGCTACAGCAAGCTACAGATGTGATTAATTTCTGGCAACTGAAGAAAGAAAACCCCTCTGTAGAAGGAGCTCGGGAAAAGTTCCCAGAGATACTTTTTGTAACCTAGCGTATTCTCTTAGGCCGTAAGTTAGGCCTCCTTCGGGGGGCTTTGCAAAAATTTACAAATTAGCTTACATTAATGTAGTCACCCCCCTGCGATTGAGCTTTATCCTCCGACATACACAAGGGATGGATGTTTCAGAAAAGCCTTTTCTCAACATGGAAGCAGTCGCAAACAGTGGGCCTCTGTACACCCCGTTTGGATGCTTCATGGAACATACATTTGCTAGTCTCGGCTTGAGTCAAACCTTGGTTGATACCGTAAAACAGTTGGGATTTGAACAACCAACTCCCGTCCAAGTCCAGGCTATTCCTCCTCTTTTACAAGGGCAAGATGTATTAGCGCTTGCTCAAACAGGCACGGGCAAGACAGCCGCTTTTGCGTTGCCGATGATTCAACTCATTGATATTAACCAACATTCGGTACAGGGCTTGATTCTCACCCCAACCAGGGAGCTTACCGTTCAGGTGGCAGAGGCTATTCATACCTATGGGGAGTCTTTCAAGCTCAAGGTTTTGCCTGTTTTTGGAGGCCAGCCGATTGACCGTCAGATCCGCCGCCTACAAAAGGGCGTTCATCTGGTGGTAGGAACTCCTGGTCGGGTGATTGACCTTTTAGACCGTAAAGAATTGAAGCTGGATCAGCTCAGAATGGTGGTGATGGATGAAGCTGATCAGATGCTGGATATGGGGTTCATCGACGCGGTCGAAGAGATATTACAGCATGCACCTAAAGAGCGCCAGACTTCTTTATTCTCTGCAACGATGCCTCCTGCTATCCGCAGACTGGCCCAGCGGTATTTACAAGACCCTGTGAGCGTAACAGTTTCGCCTACTAGTGCGAATAAGGCCCAAATTGAACAGCGCTTCTATACCGTTTCTAACCATGCCAGATTGGAAGCCTTGACCCGTATTCTGGCTGTGGAAAATCCGACTTCTTCCATTATTTTCACCCGCACGAAGCGGGATGCAGCCCACCTGGCACAGGAGCTACAGAACCAGGGATATCGTTGCGATGCCCTGCATGGAGATATTGACCAGATGACTCGGCAATTTGTCCTAGACAAGTTCCGCAATCAACAGCTAACCATTCTCACCGCTACGGATGTGGCTGCTCGTGGGTTGGACATCAATGACCTCAGCCATGTCTTTAACTATGAGCCCCCTCAGAATGTGGAGAGCTATATCCACCGCATTGGCAGAACGGGGAGAGCAGGCAAACAAGGGGTGGCTATAACCCTGATCGCCCCTCAGGAACGTCGGTTTATGAACTCGGTCGAAAGACATACGGGGAAACCGGTCCAAGTCTGGAAACTGCCCACCTTGGCGGAAGTAGAAGCGCAGAAGCTACAGGCTCTACGCCTAACGCTCGAAACGATTCTGGAAAGGGCGGACCTGGCTGGTTATGAAAAATTCTTGGAACGCTTCAGAGGAGAACGGGATGCTTTGCAGCTAGCGGCAGCGGCTCTCTACTTTGCGAAACAAGGGCCTTTCGTTGAAGGGGTGCCTGAGGAGCCAGAACGTCTCCCAGAGCGCAAGTTCTCTAGTTCCACTTATGATGACCGTCCAAAGCGGATCTTCTCTCCTTCTAGCCGTCCAAAATCAAGCACTGGACAGGTGCGGGCCGGAAGGTACTAACTAGACTAACTAGGTTAAAGCATCAAATTTCCTGTGCATCCTAAACCTATGATGCACAGGTTTTTAATGGGCTTGGCGGGCTTGGGCTGGGGACTCTCTAGCTTGGTTCAGCCCGTTTTGGCGCAGAAAGTGGGTTGGGGAAATTACCAATACCCTGTGGAGGAAGATAATCTCGATTCAAACGTCCAGATTGTGGTTCATCGTCGTTCCCATACCCTCCAAGTTCTAGATGCTGAAGGTAAGATCTACAAAGAATATCCAATAGCCATCGGCAAAGCCGCTTGGCCAACGCCCCAGGGCAAATTCCAAGTCCTGAAAAAGATTGAAAATCCCATATTCCAAAATTTTCGCACGGGGGTTTTAACAGCCGCTGGAAAAGCTAATCCTCTGGGTCCCTATTATATTCAGTATCATAAAGGCAAAGTGGGTGAATTCGGCATTCATGGGACGGATGAAGAAGATTCCATAGGAAAATCGGCTTCTCATGGCTGTATCCGTATGCACAACAAGGATATTGCCGAACTATACCAACTGGTGGATATGGGGACGCCTCTAACCATTGATTGAAACGGTAAGCCCAGGGAGGATTTGCCAAGGTCTATCAACGGATAGCCATTATGGTGAGCCCGGCAAGGATCGAACTTGCGCACCTGGTTCCGGAAACCAGTGCTCTATCCACTGAGCTACGGGCCCAACGGTCTAACACGATAGCATTCTTCCTGACCTGATGCCTAGGGATATTTTCGCTATCTTGTAGATATTGGATGAGTGTACAGATGTTCCATCAGATAGAAAATACTGCTCAGTTCTTGCAGTATCAAGCAGCTTCACTCCTTGTTTATCAAGGTGTTTTGTCGGGTGAAGTCGGCAGTGCTTTCTTAGAATTGCTAAAAGCTATTGATAAATTACAACATAGTTTTGAGCATGATAAAAAAGATTATCTCTATGCTTATGGACGCTGGTTTTATGCATTAGCTCATGCAAATCAAAGTTGGCAAGACTACCTAGTTGAGCAAATTCTACACGCCGACAATCCATTTACCCAACAAGTTCAACAATGTGATCTCGAAGACTTGTCTCCTGCCTTACTTGCCGCAGCTAAGCACGATCTCCAATCATTACACTGTCTATATAAGTTCAGTAGTGAACACCTTGAGCAGTGGATAGAAGAAGTCTTCCCGAGCAGCTATCAACCTATTTTCTGGTCACAAGATGCTTCTACTACCTTGGATACGTTTTCACTTCATCGGTCTGAAAATTGGCCAGCAGCCCTCCCTGATTTAGCAACTCAATACCGTACCAGGGGGACAGGTTTGTTCGCAGAATATCAAGCTTTGCAATGGCATGCAGGGCAACTGATCGGGGTTGCTTATCCTGATCAGGTGCGAATCAGCGATCTGGTCGGCTATGCTGATCAGCGAGATCAATTGCTCAAAAATACAGAGGCTTTGCTTTCAGGCTATCCAGCGTTACATGTCCTGCTGTATGGGAGCCGGGGCTCTGGTAAATCTTCCTTCGTAAAATCTCTCTTAACAGAATATGGAGAACGGGGTCTACGTCTGGTTGAAGTCACTAAATCTGAGTTGATCAATTTGCCGATCATCGTGGATCAGCTAAGACGAATTCCTAATAAGTTCATTCTTTTTGTAGATGATCTGTCTTTTGAGGAAGATGAGGATACCTATAAAGCCTTAAAAGTAGTTTTAGAAGGTAACTTAACGGCCCGTCCGCAAAATGTGGTGGTCTATGCCACTTCCAATCGACGTCATCTGATTCGAGAATTTTTTGGGGATCGCCCGCAGCCTGGCTCTGATGATGAAGTGCACGGTTGGGATACGGTGCAAGAGAAACTATCTCTCAGTGATCGTTTTGGTTTGACGCTAACATTTATCCCGGCTGATCAAAAACTCTATCTGGATATAGTTCATCATCTCGCAAAACAAGCGGGCCTTAGTCTCCATCCTAAAGATTTAGAGTTTCAGGCGCTGCAATGGGCTTTGCAGCATAATGGTCGCTCTGGCAGAACCGCTCGACAATTTATCGATTTTATGAAAGCGGATCTCGCTCGTTCTCAATCAAAACCTAGGGTTTAAGTTGGCGGCAAGGACCCTGGTTAGAACACAGAATCTTGGCCTTGGTGGGAGAAGGTCCCCACTCCTCAAACCAGACGCCAAGGTCTGTCAACTTTTTCTTGGTCTTATCCTTGAGGTCCTGGGTAGGCGCTTCTCTGTAGTATTGCATCCAGAGGTTCATGGCCCGTTCTTTATCGTTCATTTTGTTGTAGAAGGCTGCGGCAAAAGAACGGAATACGGTGGGGGCACCAGGAGCATCGGCTGCCTTGGTGAAATATTTAGCGGCCGTAGGCAGGTCTTTTTTATAGAGAAAGGCCACGCCAGCATAGTTGCGATAGAGTTCCCAGGAACCTTGTGCCGCAGGATTGATTAGGATTCCTCTCGCTAAAATCTTTAAGGCTTTGTCTGGGTTTTCTTGCATCCCTGCTACAGCATAGTCAGCAGCGGCATAAGCTTTTACAAATTTGGGGTCTAAGGCGGTGATCAGTTCCAGGTAATCATCACAGTAATCAAAGTTGGTTTTCTTGCGGGCCTCACTGTCCCCAAAATATTGAACATACTGCAGCCAATACCAGTCAGCGACTAAGTTATCCATACCGAACAAAAATGGCTTGATCGCTTCTGCTTTAGGCAGCACTGGAGGGGCCATCAATACACTATCCGTTCGCTTTCTCAAATCAGAACGAGGCCATTGCAGAACCGCGATCAAGCCCAAACAAAGTATCGTAACCGCCAAAGCAACTACGGAAAAAGGAGAGGAAGAAGAAGAGCGAAACGAAAAAACGCTGACAGCCATAACTCCAGAATGCCCTGTGGAAACGGATTGTTACCTCATACCCCGCGCTATGGGAGGCTGGAGATCAGTCAAAGAGATTACGCTCCGATGGATTCCTTGGCGGCATACATCACTTCTAAGGTAATCGCAGAAAGCCCTTGTTCACGGGCGAATTTCTCGGTATTCCGCTTCACTTTGGAACGAACGAAACCGGGGATCTTGCTTAGTTCCTTCGCTGCAGTGCTATCCCAATCCAGTTCAGAACTTGCGGTGAGGGACTTCGTGATCACTTCCTTGGTGTCGTGCCCACTGAAGACTTCTAACATATGGTCTTCCATACCGAGGGTGAAGGAGTTGTAGACCAGGTCCGCAATCTGGTTAGTGCCTTCATATCCGAGGAAAGGCCGAAAGCCTACGGGGAAGTTCTGAATGTGAATGGGGGAAGAAATGACACCACAGGGGATATTCAGCCGTTTGCCGACATGGCGTTCCATCTGCGTCCCAAAAATAGCCCCAGGCTCGACACGGGCAATGGCATCTCCAATCACGGCATGGTCATCGGTAACCAGGATTTCCTTGGTGTACGCTGCCACTTCTTGGCGGAACCACTCGGCGTCATGTTTGCAAAACGTTCCTGCCCAGGCGACTTCCACGTTCATCTCCCGTGCCAGCACTTTGGTCATGGCCGCTGCATGGGTAGCATCCCCATAAACCACGACTTTTTTGCCTTGGAGATTTTGACAGTCAATCGAACGAGAGAACCAAGCTAATTGAGAAACATGGAGGGTCTGATGCTGGATATAAGGCTCATAATCCACCTCATGCCCCATCTCTTTGAGCATAGTTTGAATGGCCCGAATAAAGCGAGCGGTCTCTACCACGCCCATCGGAGCAATGGCGGTGTAGGGCATGCCATAGGTTTCTTTCAAGAATTCAGCGGTCATCAGGCTGATTTCTCGATAAGGAACAATGTTGAACCAGGCTTCAGGAAGCTTCTTCAGGTCATGGACCGAGCATTTCTCCGGCATCACGATATTGACGTCAATACCCAAATCATTGAAGAGATTGCGTAATTCTTTCTCGTCGTGGTGGCTATGGAAGCCCAAGGTGCACATGCCGAGGATATTGACTGAAGGTTTTGCTGTCTTTTTCGGCGGTTCGGTTAATTTCTTGAGATAGTACTGAACAATCTGAACCAAGGTTTTATCAGCGGCCTGCATCTCGTTGTAGCGATAGTGGTTCACATCGGCAAGGAGGACATCCGCTTTAGATTCCATCTGGGCACGGGCTACAAAATTCGCTAGGTCTTCCTGCAGGATGCTAGAGGTGCAGGTGGGGGTGAGCACAATCAGGTCAGGATGCTCTTCCTGATCTTTGCGGGTGATATTGTTGATGACTTTGTCCTGGGAGCCCCGACCCAAAACATGACGGTCTACGACGGAGGTGGTAACGGGCGTAAATTCTCGCTCTCGCTCCAACATCGAGCGCATCACATTAAAGTAGTCGTCTCCCAAAGGAGCATGCATGATCGCATGGACGTTCTTAAACGAGGTGGCAATGCGCAGGGTTCCGATATGCGCAGGCCCTGAGTACATCCAGTAAGCGAGTTTCATGGGTTAAAAGGACTCCATTCCTAAAGTCAGACTTCTCTAAGGCTTAAGCCCTGTTCATCATTGCCCTGTATTGTACGACAGCGACGAAAAACCCTACGGATAGTAAGGTTTCGTTACAGGAAGGAGCAAATTAACAGCTCGCTTAGGTATCGCTTACGATACTAATAGTTGATCAGGAGAAATGGGAGGAGCGTTACAGCATGGTAGCAGCAAAAATAGTAGACATCACTGTTGATGACATCAAATCCTTGATTGCGGAGGTAGTGGATGAAAGGTTGCGGAACTGGCAACAATCAAGGGATACTCGCTCTGTTGAAGAGATCTTAGCCGCTATGGATCGTTTGCGATGGACACCACCTTCCGGTTCTCCAAGCACGACTGAACTATTGCGGGAGGATCGCGATGGCGAAACGCCTGTCTCCGACGATCGCTGATGGCAATCTATGTAGTGGATGCCAGCGTGGTGATTCAGTATGCAATCGCTGAAACTTATACGCCAGAAGCGCGAGGCTTAGTCGCTCGAATGTATCAGGGAGACCAGCTGTGCATCCCTGCAGTTTGTCTACTAGAATGCGTCAACGTTCTCTGGAAAGAGGTTTGGTTTCGGGGATTGCCACAAGCACAGGCTGAACAAATAGTTGATGAACTGCTGTCGTTAGCATTTCGGATCATGCCAACAGTTCATCATTTGCCTCGCGCTTTACAAATCGGTTTAAGCTGTCAATTGGCTGTGTATGACTCCCTGTACATAGCATTGGCACTGAATCTAGATTGCCCTTTGGTAACAGTGGACGATCGCCAAAAAAATGGTGCGATCGCCTGTGGTGTCACCCTTAAACCCATAACTAACTTCCCGCCTGCATAATGTCGATTATGTTGTTGAATAAATCGCGGTACCTATGGCATCAATGAAGAATAGGGAAATGGTACAAATTCAAGGAAAATTAGCGTTGCAACGAGACTATATTGTCCAACTTTTAGGGCAGCTAACGGTAGATTACCAGAATACAAAAGCCGAGCGGCGAGACATTGCTGAATGCTATCCCAATTCGGAGGAAGAGTTTACCTTTTCTGAAGAGTTAGAGTTACTGACCGTTAGTATTCGGGGTTATGCCAGCCAAGTTCGGGAGACAGAGACTGTTAAAAATTGTGAGCTGGCTATCGCGTATTTACAGCAACTTCGAGCACTGGATCGTCCAGTGATAGCTCAGTTTTATGAGGAGGAGCAATCGCGCTATACCCAGATTCAATCTTATCTCTGGCGGTTGGACTATCTGCGATTGCTAGTGTTGGAGTATTTACAGATGCAGCAGAGCGTTCAACCACTTTCTGCTTAGCCAACCTGTAGCGGCTCAAGGCTTGATGCTCTGACAGTGCCTTTGAGTTTTGAATATCGATTTCCTTCCCTGAATGGTTATATTCCCATAGGTTGCATTAGGCATTTGTATTAGATGCGTCATGCCTTATTGTTCCAATCCAGTTCTTCTTTGTGGTGAACTGATAAATCATCTTCCTCGTGCAAAAAACCAACAAAGCCATCACGCTGTAAAATTTCCAAGGCTTGTGTGCCCACTGCTGTCTCAGGACCAGGGGCCTCATCCTGCTTCGCAATAGTTTCCTTCCGGCCTTGAGGAATATGGTCGCTAAAGTC
>JBAUTB010000120.1:0-7838 GCA_049582005.1 Gloeobacterales cyanobacterium
AATAAAGGTTGAACTTGGCCCAAAAGATTCCCAAAGATAACCAGCCAACAAACTTGCGGGCAAAAGTGCAATTCCGATTACTAAATTTAGAAATCCAAAGGCTGTGCCGCGCAATTCAATAGGAACGGTATCAGCCACCAGGGCAAGCAAAATGCCTTGACTCAAGCCTAGATACAAACCATAAAGGGCAAATAGCCCCCACACTTGCCAGGATTGCTGCACCAAGGCAAAGCCTAAATAGACTATGGCGTATACCACAAATCCACTCACCAATAAACCCAACCGCCCCAAGCGGTCGGAGAGAAGACCCGCTGGATAGGCACTCAGAGAATAAGCGATATTCATCATAACCAGGGTCAAGGGCACAAAAGCCGCCGCAATTCCGCTTTGTTCCGCTCTGAGCAGCAAAAAAGCATCACTGGAATTGCCCAGATTGAACAGTAGGGCAATGGCCAAAAGAAACCAATACTTCGAGCCTAAAAGTCCTAAAGCCTCCCAGCGCAGAGGATTAGTCTTAGGCCTGGAGGTTGTTGCTTGTGGTTCTTGGATGCCTACGACCAAGAGACTAACTGCTAAAAAGCCGGGAATTAAAGCCAGAGCAAATACCAAGCGAAAATTTTCCGGTGCTATTGCCAGTAAACCAAAGGCTGCCAAGGGCCCCAGAAAAGCACCGATGGTATCCAGTGATTGACGCAATCCGTAGGCAGCTCCCCGCATAGAGTCTGGAGTCGTATCAGCCACCAAGGCATCCCTTGGTGCAACGCGAATCCCTTTGCCCACCCGGTCAGCAAAACGAGCCAGCAAAACCCAGGCCGGGGACGTTGCAAAGAAAAATAGCGGTTTTGCAAAAGTAGAAAGGCTATAGCCCAGAACCGTCAGCGCTTTACGCTTGCCTAAATAATCGCTCAAAGCTCCAGAAAATACTTTAAGCACCGAGGCCGTCGCTTCCGCAATTCCTTCAATCAGGCCAACGGTTAAAACAGCAGCCCCTAGCTGCGAGACTAAGAACAAGGGCAAAACCGAGTGAATCATCTCAGAGCTAATATCGGTGAGTAGGCTCACCATGCCCAAGACCCAAACAGTTTTGGGAAGCTGCCGCAAAGTCTGCATATACTTTTCCTCCCTTGTCCCGCTACTCTATCTTGAAGAGAACAATGTTGTGTGATGGTAGGCGCTTATGAATTCCCTTGTTTCTGTTGATTGGTTAGTCGAACATCTAGACAACCCAAATCTACAAATTTTGGATATCCGAGGCTATGTAAAAAGCCAGGATCTGGGCGAAGGCCGCCAAAAGGGAATCTATAGCGCCGCCGAAGAAGAATATCTGACATCGCATATCCCTGGATCCTTATTCATCGATTGGACTAAGGACATTACGAATCCCGATGACTCTGTTGCTGCCCAGGTGGCCCCTCCAGAAGCTTTTGCAGCATTAGCAAGCCGATTAGGGATTGGTCCTGATACCCATGTAGTGACCTACGATCATGGACCTTCTCAGAATGCGACCCGACTCTGGTGGGTTTTCCGCTATTATGGTCACGCCAACGTTTCCGTGTTGGATGGAGGATGGAAACATTGGACACAGCAAGGTTATCCAACTACGGATCAGATAGTCATGCCCACGCCTAAAGCTTTTAAGCCTATGGTTCAGGATGCTTGGCGGGTACAGGCTGAGCAATTGCTAACACCCCAGGATTTCACGCTCATTGATGCGCGTCCGGCTAAACAGTATCAGGGAGAAATTACCCGCGCTGCTCGTAAAGGTCACATTCCTGGAGCCGTCAATGTTCCGCAGGCAAGTGTATTCGATACAGAAACGGGACGGCTCAAATCTCCTGAAGCCCTAAAAGAAATTTTCGCGACTTTAAATCCGAGTGAACCTGTGATCGCCTATTGCAATGGGGGTGTGGCGGCTACGGCTGTTCTGTTTGCGCTACATACCTTAGGCTACGAAAAACTGAGTAACTACGATGGGTCTTGGAATGAATGGGGCAATCGCACAGATTTGCCTATTGAAACGCCTTAGATGATCTTTCTTGCTCTGAGTCCCTTAAGCCTCGATAATAAGCCTTTGGATTTTTGAGGGTATCCCTTGACCCAGACCTATTCCATTGCAGTCCTTCCCGGTGATGGCATCGGCCCTGAGATTGTTTCGGTGGCCTTAGATGTCTTGCAAGCAGTAGCTCAGAAGTTTGATTTTGAATGGGCTTTCACCGAAGCGCCTGTGGGTGGAGCCGCCTATGACCTCACGGGAGACCCTCTACCTCCAGAGACCTTAGCCCTTTGCCAGAAAAGTGACAGTGTATTTCTAGGTGCAGTGGGTGATCTTCAGTATGATAATCTCCCGAATGATAAACGTCCGGAACGCGCTTTATTGGGACTGCGCTCAGGACTGGAACTCTTTGCCAATCTGCGCCCTGCCAAAATTTTACCTCAGCTAATTGAAAGTTCCTCCCTCAAACGAGAGGTGGTGGAAGGGGTAGACCTGATGGTGGTGCGGGAATTGACCGGGGGCATTTATTTTGGTCAGCCCAAAGGTATCTCAACAGAGCCGAATGGGGAGCGCAAAGGCTTCAACACTATGGTCTACCGGGAATCTGAAATTGAGCGGATTGCCAAAGTTGCGTTTGAAGCGGCGATCAAACGGGGTAAGCGATTGCTTTCTGTGGACAAAGCCAATGTTCTAGAAGTTTCTCAACTATGGCGAGAAGTGGTGAGTCGGGTGGGAAAAGATTATCCTGAGGTAGAACTCAGCCATATGTATGTGGATAACTGCGCCATGCAACTGGTGCGCTGGCCGAAGCAGTTTGATGTGATCGTTACGGGCAATCTTTTTGGAGACATTCTTTCTGACGAAGCCTCAATGCTCACGGGCTCGATTGGAATGCTTCCTTCTGCTTCTATGGGAGTCGGTAGTCTGGGTATGTATGAACCTGTTCACGGCTCTGCCCCAGATATTGCCGGCCAGGATAAGGCCAATCCTCTAGCTCAGATCCTCTCAGGGGCGATGATGTTGCAGTATTCTTTGAATCAACCAGAAGCAGCCAAGGCTATAGAAAATGCCGTGTTGAAGGTGCTGGATCAGGGATATCGAACCGGAGACATTATGAGTCCTGGCATGAAACAGGTAGGCTGCAAAGAGATGGGGGCTTTGGTGGCCCAGGCCGTCGCTCAGCGTTAATTTTTCGGGGGGGGGGGGAAAGATCCCTAATTTAGGTATCGTTGAGCCGTCGATGTAATACCTGTGTATTGGATGATGGTTGGGTGTTCTGGAAACTACAGCGACAGCGTGAGCATGAACCCAGGCAACACATCCTCGCCCGACAAAGTTGCAGGGAGCGAAACCACTTCTTTCGGTTGCCCGGCTCGATAAATCTCCACCTGCTGATCTTGTCGATTAATCAGAAAACCCAGACGCAATCCGCTGTCTAGATACTCCTGCATCTTCTCTTGTAAAGGCTTAAGACGATCGGTTTTAGAGCGTAGCTCAATCACAAAATCTGGACAGATGGGTGGAAAGCTCTCCTGTTCCTCTTGAGAGAGGCCTTCCCATCGATTTCGATCCACCCACGCTGCATCGGGCGATCGATCGCCGCCTCCTGGCAAACTAAAAAGAGTGGATGAACTGAAAACGTATCCTAACCCTGTCTGGCGATTCCAGATGGTGAGGTCACTAATCAGATCTGCTTCGTGATTACCGCTTGCGCCGCCAACGGGTGCCATGATGATCAACGCTCCTACAGGGGATCGTTCCAGGGGCAACGATGGATTAGCCTGACATAGGGCATAAAACTGTTCACGCGTCAGTTGCGTAATAGGCGTGAGGTCAAGTACAGTTACCATCGCTGTTCTCCTAATTGCCCTCGCGTTCAGCGCTCGCCAAGGCTACTTCATCTTATCCAATGCTCAAAGGTGCCACCATAGACTCCACCGGACTATATCATTACACCCTCTCTAGCTTCACGCCCATACAAAACCTGTCCTCTACCGAGAGATCATTAAGCCATGACTTTTACCTTTGAATCCGCTATTGAAGAGGCCCAAAATCTTCTAGATTCAAGGACTTTATCCGAAACTGAGATGCTGGATAGAACCAAAACGCTCTTAGAGACAGAAGCCGGGGCGAGAGGATTTTTTGTGGTCTTTCTGACGGGAGATTCCATCCTGGCAGACTGCCCTCCAGGCTGGTTGCTATCGCTTTTTGCAAAAGCTCCAGAATTGGTGGCTGAACTGTTGATTAAAAATTTAGCGATGTCTACGGCCACGACCCTTGCCCATGAAGCTCAAGGCAATCCAGAACAGGCGGATGGCTCTCGGCAGGTGGCACAGCGGACCACAGCCATTCTCAAAGCTTTGTGCCACCCTCCTTTTGGGCCCGTTCCTGTTTTAGAGCGAAAAATGAGGTCCATGCTCCAGACCTTGAGAGATGAAGAGGGCCCTTACCGTAATTTCTTAGACCGATGGGAATACGATAGTAAGCAACGTCAAGCGATTGGCCATGCTTTTGAAAAAGTCCAAGGGTGAAATCTTATTCACTCCGCTTGAGGTCCGGATTGATGAGACTGTCAAGGTCAGGGGGGGGTGCTGCTCCCCTAGCAGTGTAAACAGCAGCTGTCTCCATGATGGTGTCCCAGTCTGTGTTGTTAATATACTCGCGAGCAGCTTTGGCTGTTTCTAGATGGGGGCATTGATCCCCTAAAATACAGCCGTTTACGCAGGCTTCTGCACAATTTATCGTCGCTGGATCGGTCATGGAGTAACCTCTTGGAGTCAGGGGCATTTTGCCATGTTCTTAAATGTAGTACATCAAGGTTGCCTGGCGAAGCGCTCGGTTTTCACAAAGGTCTTTGAGGCTAATCGTGTGCAGCATTTTTTCTACCTGGCAAGTGGCCTTGGTCCAAACTTCACGGATTAAGGAGAGTTCAAGGGTGGATTCGGTAGGGGATGTTTGTCCGCATTCTTCGCCTTCAATCGTCTCCATGATTTCCCAAAGGCTAATGACACTGGGGGGCCGTGATAGAAGATAACCTCCCCGTGCTCCACGCTGGCTTTTGACTAAACCCCGACGGCGCAAAGTTGCCAAAAGCTGTTCCAGATAACGGTCAGGGATATTTTGGCGACTGGCTAGCTCTTTAATTTGTAGAGGCTCACCTACTTCATAGGCCAGTGCCAATTCGAAGACAGCAAGCAGAGCATAGGTACCACGGCTGGAAAGTTCAAGCATGGGGCAATTATACCCCGCAATTCAAGTAGGGATTATGATCATGCTTAATGGCGCAAACTATATCCTCTCGTAAAGATGCAGCGTCTTGTACAGGCGCCATATATCGCGTCTCTCTGCATTTCTCCTGCCACCTTCTAAATGTGGCAGGCTTATAGGCGTCCATGCTTTCTTCACCATGTTTTTGAGACAACTCCACCTTCGTAACTTTCGTAACTACTTTGACCAAGTGGTGGAGTTTGGAGCGCCTAAGGCTATCGTTCTTGGAGAAAATGCCCAGGGTAAATCTAACCTGCTGGAATCCGTTCAACTTTTAGCCACCGGTCAGACCTATCGCATCAGCCGGGACCGAGAATTGGTCTTACAGCAAAAAGATCAGGGTAAAATCTCCGCCATGATCGAGCGTGCAGGCAGTCTGGTTGAACTGGACCTGTTGCTGCGGATCAATGGACGGCGCACCGCTCGGATTAACGGCACAACCCAACGCCGCGTATCAGACCTGCTCGGTCAGCTCAAGGCAGTTTGTTTTTCCAGCCTGGATCTGGATTTGGTTCGAGGGGGTCCTGAATCGCGGAGGGAGTGGTTAGATGGGGTCTTGGTGCAGCTGGAGCCGCTTTATATCCATCTCTTGGAGCAGTACCGCAGAGTCTTGCAACAACGCAATTCCTTACTGAAACAGGCCGCAGAGCATCCTCCTTCCCCGGACGAACTGGCACTTTGGGATGCCCAACTAGTGACGACCGGAGTAGCGATTACACGGCGTCGAGCGCGGCTCATCGATCGCTTGGCTCCGATGGCTATCCAATGGCATACAGCGATTAGTGGAGGTCGGGAAGCTTTACATGTGCGCTACAGCCCAAAAATCCCCATGCTTTCCCATGACCCAGCTCAGATGCAACAAGATTTTTTAGCTGCCATAGAGGAGAAGAAAAAACTAGAACTAATGCGGGGCACTTCTTTGATTGGTCCTCATCGAGATGACGTGGACCTTTCTATCGATGAAACCCCTGCTCGTCTTTTTGGTTCGCAAGGTCAGCAACGGACGCTGGTGCTGGCCCTCAAGCTAGCAGAGTTAGCTTTGATTGAGTCCGTGGCAGGAGAACCCCCCCTGCTGTTATTGGACGATGTCCTGGCAGAATTAGACCTCAATCGTCAGAACCAATTACTGGATGCTATTGGCGACCGGGTTCAAACTATCGTTACTACGACGCACCTTGGAGCATTTGATAGTAGCTGGTTAAAGTCAGCTGAAATTTTTACGGTGAACGCGGGGATCGTCTCTCCTAACTAAATAGCTCGAGTTTGTTGGCGATGCACAGAAAAATATTGGGTTTCACCAAGGTGATGAAACTTCCTAAAGCGAGACCTGTTTCTGGCCGGGAAGTAGTGGCTTTTAATGTGCAACATGTACCCTTCAGGAGTTTGCTCGAAGATACTGCGGACCCAGCCTATGGCTTTATAGAGTTATGCATCGTTCATCGGTTAATTTTATCCGCACTGCCGAAATTGGATACAATCGTGCTTGCATGCTCAATCATTTAGGTCCAACGACTCTTGGAGTTCTGCCACCCCCTCAACCAGTTCAACAGTTTCACTAGCGAATACCTGCTCGGTTGCCTCTTTAATCAGACTTTTTTCCCATTCATGAACGGTCTTGGATGGTTCAAGTACAGCCAGTTTTTGAGCCGCAAGCTGAAGTGCAAACACCGTTACAGCAAATCCAACTAAGGCTTCGGATTCCATCAGCATCTCTTGTTCTTGCTTGCCAAAACCCCGACTACCACTGGATCGTTTGGAGCGCTTGCTCATAGGCACCTCCCTAGAGAATGGCTATAGCATAACGCTCCTGTTACCAGCAATTTGTAGCAATAGACCAAGAAAAACCTATGCCCATCAGCGTATAGCCTAAGCCCCTGTTAAGGCTCATTTAAAAATCTACAACACGATGGGTTATCCTCGGTCGACACAGAGGAGATTTAACGATGCTGGCTAGAGTTTGGAGTGCAACTCCTTTGGGCGTGGAGGCCGTCCAAGTAGGCGTAGAAGTAGACCTTGGCGGTGGTTTGCCCCAAACTACGATCGTCGGACTCCCCGATGCCGCCGTTCAAGAATCGCGAGAACGAGTCAAAGCCGCCATCAAAAATGCAGGTTATGCCGTACCGATGCGTAAGGTGACGATTAATCTTGCCCCTGCGGATATTCGCAAAGAGGGACCAGCTTTTGACTTACCCATAGCCATTGGCATACTGGGGGCCTCTCAGCAAGTGCGTCAGGAAATGCTGAACGAATATCTCTTCACGGGAGAACTTTCTCTGGATGGCTCTCTACAGCCTGTAGCGGGAGTGCTACCGATGGCTCTTCGGGCACAAGCGCTCGGAATGAAGGGCATCATTCTTCCTGAAGTGAATGCTCCGGAGGCTGCCATTATTCCGGACCTCTCGGTCTATGGTCTAAAGAATTTAGCCCAAGTCGGCAATTTTTTGGCCCATCCCCAGCGATTCGCGCCGCTAAAGCTGGATGCCAGCGATCTCTTAAATAGCTTTGAAGGAAATGGGCT
Source organism: Gloeobacterales cyanobacterium (assembly GCA_049582005.1). Taxonomy (GTDB): domain Bacteria; phylum Cyanobacteriota; class Cyanobacteriia; order Gloeobacterales; family PMM-0068; genus Sivonenia. The sequence continues at coordinate 7,779 of JBAUTB010000120.1, forward strand.
GGAGGTGGGGCTAGACCTCGCAGAAGTAAAAGGCCAAAACCTGGCTCGTCGTTCCCTAGA
>JBAUTB010000121.1:0-25650 GCA_049582005.1 Gloeobacterales cyanobacterium
AAGAGAATTTCTCTGATTTTGTCGATGTTGCCGCCGCCAGTTAAATCTCCACTGGTTAATTGTGGTGCTTGAGAAGCTTCTGTCATATTTGCTTGGGGCTCATTTGTAGTCTGGTTTTCGTCAGCTATACTCATGAACAACTTCCTGCAAAGGTTAGGTTAGTTCTCAGAAATTGTACCAAGTTTCTAGCTAAACGGAAGTCTGATCGGTGACTTGAAATTGAGGCAGTATCAATCAGCTAAAAAAATCTCCCGAGTGCGAACACCCGGAAGAGAAGTTTAATTTATCGGATGAAGGACCCGTCAGGAGATAGGGTCTTGGACCAGCACCGCAGTAGCGGTAGTCGATGAACGTTTACGGCGACGGCCGGATTCTATTTCCACATTCGTTGTGTCAACGGTTTCAACAGGAAGGAACATGGCTGAGTTTGGTTTCTCTGGGCGGGATGAAGATTCACAAACTTGCAGTAAAACCAGCACCATAGGACGACCTGAAACTTGGTCACGGATGGCCTGGAGAACGACTTTTTCGAGGCGCGTTTTTAAACCATCCCAATCTATGTATCGGTCCTCTAGGCTGGACTGACTGATTACGGTGTTTAACGCCGCATCGGTATAAACAAACTCGTTCCAGCGCTCTTTGATCACTTGGACCACTTTCGAGCGAATTTGTTCTTCTAATGGCGCTGTATCCGAGCCCTTAAGTCCTGAAGGGCCCTGAGTCTGGGCCATAGCCTTAATCACGATTTCTGGACGAGCCAGGATTTCTCCTTGGCTATCCAGGGCAACAGCTACTGAAATCACCCCTTCTGTGGCGATGCGCTGGCGCTCTTTGAGCGTATGGTCAGAAACCATACCACTACGGGAATTATCCAGCAGCTCAATGCCACTCGGGATGGTGCCTTTTATGCAAATAGAGTCTGGCGTAAGTTCTACCACATCCCCATTGTCTGTAATCACCATATTTTCTCGAGGCACTCCCATCGCTACCGCCGTATCGGCATGGCGCAGGAGCATCCGGTGTTCTCCATGGGCAGGGAAGAAGAATTTGGGTTTGGTCAGGGCGATCATCAGCTTATGGTCTTCGGTGGCGCCATGACCAGAGACATGGATGCCTTTGTCTTTACCGTAAATAACGTTAGCGCCTAGCTTGATTAAGCTATCAATGGTGCGCACCACAGAAATGGTGTTTCCAGGAATGGGATTAGCAGAGAAGATAACCGTATCGCCTTCTCGGATACGTAGATGTTGATGTTCATTCCGGGCAATCCGGGACAGGGCCGCTAGAGGCTCTCCCTGAGAACCTGTAGTCAGGATGAGAACTTTTTCATCAGGCAACTGTCGGATCGCCTGCATGGGCACCAGGAGATTTTCTGGGTAATCGATAAAACCGAGTTTCTTGGCGTGAGCCAAGACATTCAGCATCGAACGTCCCAGAGCGGTTACCAAACGCCCCTGTTTCTGGGCAATCTGGAGAATCATATTGACCCGGTGTACAGAAGAGGCAAAGGTCGTGATGACGACTCGGCCCTTAGCCTTAGCCACTTCCCTGTCTAAATTTGGGAAAACGGACATTTCTGAGGGGGTAAAACCCGGCAATTCAGCATTCGTAGAATCTGAGATCAGACAGAGCACACCCTCTTCTCCGTACTCAGCTAAGCGGTGATAGTCGAATTTGCGGCCATCGACCGGGGTATGGTCAAATTTGAAATCGCCGGAATGGATGACCAAACCAACCGGGGTACGGATAGCGAGGGTATAGCTATCGGCAATCGAATGGGTGTTTTGGATATATTCGACCACAAAGTGCTTGCCTAGCCGGAAAGTATCGCGGGGATGGGCAGTAACCAGTTCAGTCCGACCCAAAAGGCCCGTTTCTTGGAGCTTGCCCTCTAAAAGGGCTCTAGCCAAGCGAGGAATGATAATTCGAGGAATATTGATGCGCTGAAGATGATAGGGAATGCCCCCAATGTGATCTTCGTGGCCATGGGTGACCACCATACCGACCACCCGTTCTTGATGCTCTCGCACCCAGGTCATATCGGGTAAAACAATATTCACTCCATGCATATCTTCCGTAGGGAAAGAAAGCCCTCCATCCAGCAGTAGAATCTCATCTTCATATTCAAAAGCCCAGGTGTTCTTTCCAATTTCACCCACACCACCCAGGGGCATAATTCTTAAAGGGTGTACATTCGTCGTATTTACGACCATCGGTTACCTCGTTGTGTTGTTTATTGTCATATCAATGAAAGGGTTTTCAAAACTTCGCTTAGCTGTTCACGGACTGTTTCTGGGGCCTGGACCAAAGGTAATCGCGGTTGTCCGACGGGCCATCCCATCATTTCCAACGCGCACTTCACGGGAATCGGGTTCGTGGTAAGGAACAAAGCTTTAAACAGAGGGAGAAGTCTTTGGTGAACAGTTTGAGCTTGGTATACATTACCTGCGATGAAGGCTTTTAGCATCTGCTGCATCTGAGGACCAGCAAGATGAGAGGCAACAGATATTACACCGTGAGCGCCTACAGAAAGTAACGGTAGGGTTAAGGCATCGTCTCCAGCGTAGATGAGAAAATCAGAACTGGTTAACGCACGGACCGATGAGGCCTGATCTATAGATCCGGAAGCTTCCTTGATCCCAATGATACTCCGTATTTCTGCTAACCGGGCCACTGTTTCCGGCAACAAGTTTACTCCTGTACGTCCAGGGATGTTGTAGAGGATCAACGGTATATCGGCATTCTCAGCAATGGCTTTGAAGTGCTGGTACAGTCCTTCTTGCGGAGGTTTATTGTAGTAGGGGCAGACTTGTAAAGAACCATGTACTCCTAGTTTAGCAGCTTTAGCGGTGGCTGCTATCGCTTCACGGGTGCTATTAGAACCTGTTCCTGCAATTACAGAAGCACGACCATCTACACTCTGGAGTACCACTTGGAAAAGCTGGTATTCCTCATCCCAGGTCAGAGCAGGGGATTCGCCAGTAGTGCCACAGACTACTAAGCCCTCACTGCCATGTTCAACTAAGTGATTGGCTAAACGAGCAGCTGTTTCATAATCGACCTGTCCTTCTGGGGTGAAGGGGGTAACCATTGCGGTAATGACCCTGCCAAAAGGTGGATTCATACAGGGCTCCTATCATAGGGTCGCTTGAGCACAACGGTGTGTTCTGGACTCTTATTTTCTATAGGCATCGGTTCTCTTAGGTACTGGGACGAAGGAATTGAGACGAAGGAGCAAACGCAGATAAGACTGACTAACGGACTGGACCTACAGAAAAGCAGAGAAAGAAAGGTCTTTTGGGGTTTTAGACACGGGAAACTAAATCTGATTTATGGCTGACTAAGTCATTTTGAACGAGCCATTCCCCAATTTGTACCGCATTAAGTGCCGCTCCCTTACGAATCTGGTCTCCACAAAGCCATAGTTCAAGGGCTTCAGGACAGGAGAGGTCTTGACGCACTCTTCCTACCATTACAGGATCTTGCCCGCTGGCATCCAAGGGCATTGCAAAAGTATTGCTCTGCCAATTTTCCGTAAAAGTTACACCTGGTGCTTGCTTGAGCAGGTTAGTGGCCTCTTCTGTAGGAAAAGGTTCGTGAAATTCAATGTTGATCGATTCAGCATGGGCACGCAGCACGGGAACGCGCACACAGGTAGCACTTATTCGAAGATGGGGATCGTGGAAAATCTTTTGGGTTTCATAAATCATCTTCAACTCTTCTTCACAATACCGATTCTCTGTCATGGGAGAATTATGCGGAAATAAATTGAAGGCGATTGGATGGGGAAAGGCTTGAGGATTCGGGGCTCTACCCGCTAGAACGTCCCTAGTCTGGTCTTGCAGTTCTTCCATGGCGGCGGCTCCAGCGCCACTGGCAGCCTGATAGGTGCTGCAGATCACCCGCTTGATAGGCCGCACCTGATGTAGCGGCCAAAGGGCTAAGGTCATCAGAATGGTAGAGCAGTTTGGGTTAGCAATGATACCTTGATGTGCTCTTAAATCTTCTGGATTCACTTCTGGTACCACAAGGGGTACCCCATCCGTCATTCGAAAAGCGGAAGAATTGTCAATGAGCGTAGCTCCAGCTTGGACAATATGGGGAGCCCACTGTTTGGATACACTGCCGCCTGCCGAAGCAAAAACCAAATCAATCCCTTCGAAAGATTTTTCACTCAAGGATTGGACGGGCAAGAAGGTTCCTCGATAAGGGAGTTGCTTGCCTGCAGACCGGGCAGAGGCCAGTAACACAAGGGAATCCGCAGGAAAGTTGCGTTCTTCCAGAATTTGCAAGATCTCTGTGCCTACTACTCCGGTAGCACCCAAAATCGCGATGCGATAAGCCCTTTCCACCCTAGCTCCTTCTGAACGCTGAAGTCACCCAATATTCCTACTACATACATCGCATAGATCTGGCTGACAGCGGCAGCGGGACATTGTATGCACACTATCAACAGGCCTGTTCCACTTCACAAATTATAGGGGAAAGCGGAGGTGCAAAAAAACAAACCAAATCCAGGACGGAAGAGGTTGTGCTATGGTACTATCTCTAAGCCCTGCTTGCTTCAGTAAGAAAGCAGCATTTGTTTACGGGACGTAGCGCAGCTTGGTAGCGCACCACTTTGGGGTAGTGGGGGTCGTGGGTTCAAATCCCGCCGTCCCGACCAGATTGAAAATCCTCTTCCATTAGCCTTCCTTAAAATTAAGGATTTTCTCTAAGGATGACTGTAGTTGAATGCTAATTAGTTAGGTCCCTGTGGCTGCTCTTATGACTTCTTTCCTTGAGCATAAAATCGTAGCGTAATGTTAAGTGGGATAAGGCATACCCAACCTCCTCTCAAATTTTCAAATATTGACAGTCTTGAAGCATGGACGCCGGGAGCTAAAAACCGCATTTCACGTCATAGTGACGGAACCACATAGCCGACTAAAATATCTTGAAGTTTATCCAGGGAGTCTGTGAACAATCTTTTGAATAAGCTATCAAACGATACCCCGAGATGGATACAACCCATGGCGCGTTTTTGTATCCCGCTTTTTCTGTTGTTTGCCTTGAGCGGTTGTGCTCAGTATCGATTGGGTTTGCAATTCAATTGGAATGCCAGTGGCATGATGACGCAGAATCTAGATTTTGAACCAGCCTTAGTCCGTTTGGCTGGATTCCCCTACGAGCAATTTGTTCGCTCTATAAAAAAACGAGCAGAAGGCTTAGGGGGCAAAGTGAACACCGTACAAGAAGGGAAATTAGCGATCCAAATTCCTTTTAAAGACCCGGAAGAGCTAGAAACAAAGTTCAATAAATTTTTCAATGACCCTCTTGTTCTCGCCTCCCATGCTGTTCAGATCTATCAACCTGTTCAGTACCATCAGGTACAAAACCGATTACCTGCTCCTATGACCAAATTTAGCGTCCAAAACCAATCATGGTTTCTGGTGGATGCCTATGTGTTGACCTATGATGTGGATCTAAGCCAAACCAGGATACCCTTACCTTCTGGCAATCTCTTGATGATCAATCCGGCAGAGCTTGTGAAGTTGGAATTTGCCCTCAGTTTGCCCTTTTCTCCTTGGCAGTCTAATGCTTCCCGCAATGAGAATGGCGTCTTAATTTGGGATGTGATTCCTGGGCAAGACAATCGCATCAGCGCTACATTCCTGCTCCCTAACCTCTGGGGAGGATTGGCTTTGGGGCTTAGCATCATAGTTCTTGTCATCTGGCTTGCCATGAAGCGATGAATGCTCTAAAAGTTTTAGTTGCTCCAGATTCTTTTAAAGGTAGCTTGGGTGCCTTAGATGCGGCAGAAGCGATAGCGAAGGGACTGCGTCAAGGCTGGCCCGAATTGGATATAACCCTGTTGCCGGTAGCTGATGGGGGTGAAGGTACGGCAGAAGTTCTTACAAAAGCCCTTAGGGGAAGATGGCGAGAAGTCCCCGTTGTTGACCCCTTAGGTCGTGCTTTGATCGGCCACTATGGCTTGGTCGGCAATACCATAGTCATGGATATAGCGGAAGCCTCTGGGCTCCAGCATCTCTCGGACACAGAACGAAATCCTTGGAATGCTACCAGTTTTGGGAGTGGACAACTGCTGAAGGCTGCTTTGCAGGAGGCGACCGCCCAACGGCTCATCATTGGATTGGGCGGTTCGGCTACGGTAGATGGAGGGATCGGGTTCTTGCAAGCATTGGGCGCAAAAATTCTGGATGGACAGGGCGATCCTGTTGTCTGGGGAGGCCAAGGCTTGGCCCAAGTAGAAACCGTTGCTGAACTTCATTCCATCCGAGAACGTCTGAAATGCATAGAAATCACGGTAGCCTGTGATGTTCGTAATCCATTGCTTGGGCCAGAGGGAGCTGCTCACATCTATGGTCCACAAAAAGGAGCTTCTCCAGAAATGGTGGATGTTTTGGAACAGAGTATGACGCAGTACGCAGCGATCCTGCAACGGGCTGTGGGAGAGAACTATGTTGACTGTCCAGGGGCGGGCGCTGCTGGCGGCTTGGGATTCGCCCTCTATGCCCTAGGCGCTTCTTTTCGCTCGGGAGCAGAGGTCGTGCTAGAGATCTTAGATTTTGAACAGCAAGCGATCCAAGCGGATTTAGTGATTACGGGAGAGGGGATGATTGATCGGCAGACGCTCTATGGAAAAACGATTATGGGCATCCTGGCAATCTGTGGAAAAGTCCAAACTCCTGTCATCCTCCTGGCTGGAGCTGTGCATTTAGACCCTTCGGTTGCTGGATTACTCAGTTTAAAATCATCTGCAGGCTCGAACCAGGGAGCGGCAGCTTTGTTAGACAGTATTCCTTCTCTCATGGATAAAAAAGATGCTCTTGATCGAGCTAGGCTTCATCTGGAGTGGAGTGCAGAACAAAGCAGTCGTCTTTTGCGCCTAGGAGGTAGTTTATGTGGCAGTTAAAAGCTTCTGGAGATTTAAGTTGGCTCGAATGTGAACTGCTACAGCCCTTCCCTCACGGTTTTTTTACCCGCAATGCTCACCGTTCTCCGGGGCCCTTGGCTTCTGTCTTAGGATATCCTGAAGACCAAGCCTATCATCTCACTCAGATTCATAGTGCTTTGGTATTTGATGCAGAAAATGTCACCGCAGGCCTGCAAGGAGATGGCTTAGTCAGTGCCACTCCAGGCATTACAGCTTGGGCCAAAAGTGCAGATTGTGTTCCTGCGCTCTTACTGGATCCGGAGTGTTCTGTCGTTGCCGCGGTCCATGCTGGCTGGCGAGGGACCGCGGCTCAGATCCTTCCCCAAGCGATTCAACAAATGATCCTCCGGGGAGCAAGACCGGAGCGGATTCGCGTTGCTTTGGGACCTGCCATCTCAGGAGATTACTATCCTGTTCATCAGACCGTAGCCAAAGAAGTCGTTAAGACTATCCTCCATCCGGCTAAAGCCCTCCTCCCAGATGCGGAGGCAGATAAGGTGAGGTTAGATGTGCGGGAAGTGAATCGTCAGCAAGCCCTTTCCCTTGGGGTATTAGCCCTACATATTGCCTTAGCCCCCCACTGTACCTATCAAGAGGAACGTCTTTTCTTTTCTTACCGCAGAGAAGGGCGCACCGGTATTCAATTTTCAGGGATTGGGATTTAAGCAGCTTCGGGCACTTGGGAGTCCGCAGAGTTTTGTAAGGGCTCCGTTTGGATTGGTTTTACGGGTGTCCAAAAAGTTCCTTGGACAGACTGAGCTTTCCACTGACCTTGCGGCGTTTGAATAGCGGTGATCTTAGCGGTCGCCACTCCAGTCACAGAGAAGATCATAGAATTCTGAGTGGGCACTTGGTCACTGATTACAAAGCCCTGCTCCCAAACCTCATATTTTTGAGGATTAAAGGGAGCAAAGTGGTCGGCTTGCTTGCGGAATCCATCGGTCAAAAACTGTTGAGTCCAAGCGGGCGATTGGGCCCGTTTTTTGAGATAAACTAAGCCTGCATAACCCGCATTATCTGCAGTATTCAAGAGCGCATTTTCGGTCATTTGATAATGCCCGTCTTTCCATTGAAATTGGCTATGGTATCCCAGTAGTCCACAGCTATCACAGGGGGCCATAACCCTCTCTGGATCAAGAACATAACGTTCTATAAGGATGCTATTATCCGGTTTGAGCGTAGGACTTTCCCCCAACACAGAGTCCAAGAGAGGTGCGGGAAAGGCTTGGGAAGTCACTTTTTCGATATGACCTGGTTGCACCTGAAAAATTTCTACCCAGGGAGTAGACCAATCTAAAGCTCTCCGTTTTCCGGTAACCACCAGTAGAGGGAACTTGTCAGACTTAGGAGAGGGTTGGATAAGGGCCAACTGCTCTACATGGGCATCCGGGTCCTCAGAAAAATCATTGAGGCTATCCACCCGAGCTCGTTCTTTTCCTGAAAGCCAAAAACTGACCCGGCGTTGGCTTAGATCAGACGGACTAGCTTGATCACCTACAGTTTCGGAGATCTGCATCTCTACTAAACGCCCTACTCCATTAAAGGCGCGAACAGAAGACTGGATCCTACCTGTTCCCAATTCACTTAAGTGCTGAGCTAATTCCTTCTCAGGCAGATCGGAAATAGTGGCAATATAGCCCTCAAGACTTTGAATCAGTTCCTTGCGTTCTTGAATAAGTGCTTGATCGATGTGCTCCACCTGATCAGGGTCAGCGTGCTGGATGGCTCGCTCTCTTGATTCCACCAAGCTGAAATATTCGGATGTCTTCTGGTGGGCAGCTTGGTAGGCAGTTTCTACCAGAACGGCCTGTTCGCGCAGATGGTTAACCCAAAAAGCACCAGCAGCCAAGACCGCTATGCCTGTCAGTACTAAGGTTGGAGGAAGCCAGGCATAGCGAGAATGTTTTGCTGAAGGGAGTGGGGATGAGTCTAATGCCATCTTGGCTATCAAAAGAGTCTATAGCTCAATCATACGAGAGCATTAGGGATACTATGAACTTCTTTTTGTTAAACTTCTGATCCTTCTTTCACTCTTCTGATTCTTTACCGTGTGCTGAACCGTTACCGGTGTAATGCTCGGTATCGTAGAAACCACCTTTCGTACAAAAGAAAATAAGGCTAGGGATAAAAATGAGGGTCAAAATAACTAAAATGGAGTTGAACATAGTTTGAAAAACGTTTGGGGTCTATAGTTCCAGTATTTCGGATACCTCAAAAAAACAGGACAAACTATCAATTTTCTTAACGTTTTGAGGTCTGCTGTTTATCTCAGCCCCCCTGATCTATGAATGCGTCGAGAGGAACGTAGATTCCGTAGATCTAGTGATATACTTGAACCGAGTACCCAGTGGACACTGGGGAAACTCCGGTTTTGATTAATCTAAGAAACTGGGACATGCTTGAGGAGTAGGTAGCATAACCTAGACATGTTCACTTCAGCTTTTCCAAGGTTCGTGTTGGTAAGCAGTGGATAGCCCGAGAATCCGGCGGTTGTAAGTGCGGCCGTTCTATGGCCTTATTATACTAATGGAATGTCAACAGCCAGAGTTGAGCCTCCTAAAAGGCGTAGCGTCATTTTTCTGGATCTGGAGCGTTAATACGTGCACTTAATACGTATTGGTATGCATAAGGATACGGAAGATAAAGGCCTCAAATCATATCATTATGGCCTTTTTTGTAGTAGAGCTTGCTCTGAAAACTTTCTTGTCGAGCGCATCCTGACAAACAGCATGCAGGACACTCTCCAGTATTAGTAAACCCGCCCCAAGAATGGCGGCTTTTTAACAGGAGGCTTCATGCCGAAGCAAATTATCATTGCCGAGCAACACCGCCTTGCAGCTGTCTTCTCTGAAGATCAAATTCAAGAGTTGGTTGTTGCCCAGGGCTCCCATCAGGTAGGAGATATCTACTTGGGGGTTGTGGAAAACGTTCTTCCTTCGATCGATGCCGCTTTTGTAAACATCGGCAATCCAGAGCGTAACGGATTTATCCATGTCTCTGATCTGGGACCGATCCGACTCAAACGAAGCATCGCACCGATTACCGAGTTGGTAACCCCCCAACAAAAAGTGCTGGTCCAGGTCATGAAGGAACCTACCGGCAATAAAGGCCCCCGCCTGACCGGAAATATCACGCTGCCTGGTCGTTTTCTGGTTTTAATGCCCAGCGGAAGAGGAGTAAACTTATCCAGGCGAATTCGAGATGAAGATGAACGTCATCGCCTGAGAGCACTTGCTGTTTTAATTAAACCGGAAGGCATGGGGCTCCTGGTCAGAACCGAAGCAGAAGGCATGGACGAGCAGGCGATTATACGAGATTTAGAATATCTCAAAAAGCAGTGGGAAAAGATTCAACAGAAGACCCAGTCTACCCGCCCTCCAGCCTTGATGAACCGGGATGAAGACTTTATTCAACGGGTGCTGCGTGATACCTATACGTCGGAAGTAAATCGGATTGTGACCGATAGTTCCTTTGGGCAAAAGCGGGTGAAACAGGCTCTGCTTCAGTGGAATGGGGGAAGAATGCCCAGTGGTGTTTATGTGGAGCACCATAAAGAAGCCACCTCCATGTTGGACTTCTATCGGGTGACGGCAGCTATTCGAGAAGCCTTAAAGCCACGGGTAGATTTGCCCTCCGGCGGCTATGTAGTGATCGAACCTACCGAAGCCCTCACCGTAATTGATGTCAACTCCGGCAGCTTTACCCGTTCTGCTACATCCCGTGAAACAGTGCTCTGGACCAACTGTGAAGCTGCCACTGAAATTGCTCGCCAACTCAGACTGCGTAATATTGCAGGGGTCATTGTAATTGATTTCATCGATATGGATTCGATGCGGGACAAGATGCAGGTCTTGGAGCACTTCTCTAAAGCCCTTAAGTCCGATAAATCTCGTCCTCAGATTGCCCAGCTTTCAGAATTAGGATTGGTAGAACTAACCCGCAAACGCCAGGGGCAGAGTATCTACGAAGTTTTTGGTAGTAGCTGTAATGTCTGTGATGGGCAGGGTATTATTCCTGCGTTGCCTGCAGGTACAGGTCGTGCAGGGACTTCAGAAGTGCCCCAGGAAGAGGAGACCGTAGCCTTTGCTTATCAGGAGTTCCCCATGGCAACAGGGGATTCAGACTTTGAAGAAACTTCGGGGACCGCAGAGGTGGAGCTTTCAGAGCATCCTACGTTTCGTCAAGACCGTCGCCGGGGAAGTAGCAATGCCCCTGGAGGCCGCCCCAGTTGGAATGACCGTCGTCGCGGTAGTCGGCCCGAGCCTCAGCCTCGTTCTGGTCTTACGACCCGTTCTCAGAGAGGTGGTGTGGAGCGGGGACTGGAGGTGGAGGAAGGGCGGATCTCCCGTACAACTAAGGCTTCTCGGCAGGGAAATGCTGCTGAAGCTTTGGCCCCGCAGGAAGAAAAGTTCACTCCTCAGGACAGATTGGAAAATGTGACTTCTGCCGTTTCTGCCGAAATCCTAGAAAGCGATGGTTTCGATGTAAAAACGCTACCGGATCTATCTTCTGAAGAGCGATTGGCTAAGAGTTCCATTCTTTCAGTTCGAGTTCCAGAACCAGAAGAAGAGATCGAACAGGAACGGCGCCGCCGCCGCCGTCGTGCCGGACAAAGGTTTGAAGAGGCCAAGAGTCCACCATTGCCTGTCACCGTATTATCTGAGTCCCCTGTGGAGGTTGTGGCCGGAGAGCCGCTGCCTGAGGTGATGACACAAGAAGGGATCACGCTAAAACCCAATGTGGAAATTCCTTTAGACGACCGTGCCCGTCGCCGTCGCCGCTCTACCGGGGTGAGTAAAACCACAGCTAAACCAAGGGAAAGAAAGGAGCGAAAGGAAGTATCGGAAGAACTCCCTCTGGATACGGAGGCTGTAGAAAAAGAACCCAAAGCTAAAACTGTCCGAGCGAAGAGAAAACGCTTACCCGCTCCTCCTCGCAAACGACGTAAATCTGAGTCCGCTGATGAGGGAGCTGAAGCTATCAAGGAGCTCACTTTGGATCTACAAAATCAAGCACCGAGTGGGCAAGACTCCCCCCCGGAAGACTCCCCTGCGGAATAGATGAAGTAGGCAGGGGCTGCCTTTTCGGACCGGTAGTCGCAGCGGCAGTGGTTATTCCAACCGAGTCGCTGCGCTATCTCGTAGCGCAAGGTCTGACGGATTCCAAACGTCTTTCCTCCTCATCCCGCCAGGTCTTGGCAGTCCAGATTCGCACCATGGCCACGGTTTGGGCTGTGGCAGAGGCTAATGTCCAGGAGATTGATGCTGTTAATATTTTGCAGGCTACTTTTTTAGCGATGACACGGGCTGTGAAAAAGCTTGGGGACATTCCCCAGCAAGCGCTTGTCGATGGGAACCGTCCGATTCCAAATTTATCTCTCCCGCAACAAACGATTGTGCAGGGAGACTCAAAAGAACCTCTGATTGCTGCTGCCAGCGTGCTTGCCAAAGTCTATCGGGACCAGTTGATGGTCGAACTAGACAGCCGTTATCCAGGCTACGGCTTAGCTGCTCATAAAGGCTATGGGACGAAAAGACATTTGGAGGCCATGGAACGTTTAGGTTTAACCGACCAACACCGCCTGAGTTTTGCTCCGTGCCGAGCTATCCTGCGGGCGATCGATCGGTAGCACTACTTCACAGGAATTGTTGGGGCTTTCTGTCAGTTTGATGCGATATAGTTGGCAGCCCAAGGCAGCGATAGGCTTTTGCAGGAGCTCAGCCATGTATAGGGCGATGTTTTCTGCTGTCGGAACTGTACTGGCAAAATGGGGTACATCTTTGTTCAAAAATGTGTGATCAAAGGGTTTAAGCACCTGTTGATCGATGACCTGCTGGAGCTTCACTAAATCCACAATCATGCCTGTTTGGGGGTCTATTTCCCCTCGGACAGTCACTTCTACCCCGTAGTTATGACCATGGCCATTGGGACGGGCGCATAGGCCATAGATTTCGCAGTTGTGTTCATAGCTCCAGTCTTCACGGGCAAGGCGGTGGGCTGCAGCGAAATGGCTACCTACGGTCAGATACGTGTGCATAGATTCTCCTCGGTATTCAGACCAGAGTTCCTCATCTTCATAGAGGACAATGGATTGTAAAGGCAGGTGAGGGGCAAGTTTTTGCCAGATTGTATAAGCAATGAATTCTGTGGTCGGCAGCGTTTGACCAAATTCAGGCCAAACTTCATTGAGGAAGGACAAATTCAGCGGGGCTGTGACATATTCTCGGATAACATGCTTTACCTCAGACAGATTGAGCACCATGCCCGCTTCATCCACTTCCCCTGGCATCGTGACGAATAATACATAATTATGGCCATGACCATGGGGCTGACTGTGCAGTCCAAAGCGTTCCCGATTTTCTTCCTCGGTCAGGGTGGGCAGCCAATAGCGATGAGAGGCGCTAAATTTCGCCCGACGATTGATGGCACAATCCATTTGCAAAACTTAATAATGCGTTGATCCCAGCATAGCCGATCCTGTGCCTGGGTTGCCAGAGACTTCCTGGATTAAGGATGCCCTATATATATGTAGTGGACCAAGGGCGGCAACAAAATCCAGCCGGCAACGAACATTGCACCGATCGAAGAAATAAGCACAGCTCCCGCAGCGCAATCCTTGGCAATTTTAGCGAGGTCGTGGTACTGCTCACCGATGGTCAGATCTACCATGGCTTCCACCGCCGTATTCAGCAATTCCATGGTCAGCACAAGAGCAATCATAATCCCGACGACTGCGAACTCTAAAGGCGTAATCCCTAACGTGATGCCTAGCGCTATGGCTAAGGCTCCTACGCCGAGATGGACTCGGAAGTTTCGCTGGGTGGCGGTGGCATAGAGAACACCGGCCCAAGCATATTGAAAACTGATTTGAAGCGTGTGGGCGACCTGCCACGAACGGCGTGCAGGAATTTTGGGAGAGGCCTTAATATTAGTGGGCATGGGATTGGGGGTACCTGAGGGCTGTAGCTTCTAGCAGTTGATGTTGACGAAGAATCATAGCTGTAAAAGAACTATCCTCTTGGTGGTCCCAACCCAGTAAGTGTAGTAGTCCATGCAGGCTTAACCATATCAACTCCTCAACTAAAGAATGTCCCTTGCTTTGGCATTGTTTATTAGCATACGGGACTGCTATTACAATATCCCCCAAATACTGTGGCTCTGGTGATTCAGGATACATATCTTTCAGAAATAATTCGTCTTCAAGAACCGCGAAAGATAAAACGTCTGTCGGCTCATCCTTGCTTCGATACGTTTGGTTTAACTGCTGCATTTCAGCATCATCGGTAAACCGGAGGGTCAATTCTGCTTCTTCAGGTTTTGGCACCAGGATAAAGTCTCCTTCGCCTAGATGTTCCCACCAAAGACTGAACCACTCCTGCCATTGTTCCGCAGGAATAGGGATAGGCACTACATCTTGGACGCAGATGGTTATAGACATGAAGAACCTAAGGGAACAAAGCCAGACTTAATCTAAGGTATTTTGCTTGCGATTACTCTTTCTGATTTTCGATGTCTTCGCACTTATATTTCCCATAGTCTAATGAGAACTTACTGTGCATAGGCCATCTGTCCGACTTGGCCTCAGCCACATACCATTTAGCACCAAAAGACGTCAGTCGTAAAATATAACCGTCATTTCTGGCTACAGCGCCCCGTATTTCTTAAAAATATGGATGAGTAGGGAATACATAGAAGAGCAGTAAGGGCACATATCACGTACTTATGGTTTATAGGTTTAATGGAAGCAGCCCCTAGGTTTGCTTCATGTCACAGACTGAGCTTATACTCTCGAATCTTCCTGGGAATGCGCTGGCTAACCTGCATCGCGTCGATGAACTATGGCATGACATACGTAGTGCTTCCGGTTCTTCTGGTATCCCTCCCGCTATCTATGAAAGCTCTGAAAAAATAGAGGCGGTGGACTGGGATATCGTAATTTCTGGTGGGACCTTAGGGATATTTATCGCGGCCACGCTCGCTCGTCGGGGTTGGCGGGTGGTCCTGATCGAGCGGGGGATGCTCCGAGGTCGAGAGCAAGAATGGAATATCTCTCGGGCGGAGATGAACACTTTTTTGGAATTGGACCTTCTCTCTCTGCAAGAACTTGAGGATGTAATCGTCACGGAATGCAATCCGGTACGCATTCAATTTTTGGGTGGGCCGGAAGTTTGGGTGAGGGATGTTTTGAATATAGGGGTGGACCCTGTAGTGCTGCTTAATTTACTAAAATCTCGATTCTTAGCAGATGGCGGAAAACTTTTTGAAAACACGGCTTTTGAGAAAGCGGTTGTTCATTCTAATGGGGTCACGGTCTATGCCGATGGCGGACCCTTTAAAACTCGACTCCTATTAGATGCCATGGGCCATCTATCTCCGATTGTTCGTCAGGCCCGTAAAGGCCAAAAACCGGATGGCGTTTGTTTGGTGGTGGGGAGTTGTGCTCAGGGATTCCCTAAAAATGAGCAAGCGGACTTGATGGTTTCCCTCACCCCCACGCAGCAACAGTGCCAGTATTTTTGGGAGGCATTCCCCGCTAGGGATGGGCGGACCACTTATTTGTTCACCTATGTAGATGCTCATCCGAGTCGTCCGCGTCTGGAAGATCTATTTGAGGAGTATCTGAATTTGTTGCCCCGCTATCAGAACATAGAAGTGGAAAAATTACAGTTCCAACGGGCTCTGTTTGGCTTTTTTCCCTCTTATGAGCAAGGACCTTTGGGTAGCGTTTGGAACCGGATTCTAGCAATTGGAGACAGCAGTGGAAACCAATCTCCTCTGAGCTTTGGTGGTTTTGGGGCGATGGTCCGTCATCTCAAGCGTTTGGACAAGGGTATTGATGAAGCCTTACAAAGTGATGCCTTAGATCGGGATGCCTTGAACTGGCTCCAGCCCTATCAACCAAACCTGGCAGTAACTTGGCTATTCCAAAGAGCAATGAGTATTGGGTTAGACCAGAAAACAGATCCAGACCAAATCAATAAACTGTTGAATACGGTCTTTCGAGAAATGGAGCACTTAGGCGCAGGCGTTTTAAAACCTTTTCTCCAGGATGTTGTCCAATTTTCCGGTCTTTCTCAAACGATGATCCGCACCGCAATAGCGGATCCTCTCCTGATCGCCCGCATCGTAGAGCATGTAGGACCTTCCACTTTGGTTGGTTGGCTTGGTCATTACTTAAACTTGGCAGTCTACAGTGCTCTCTATCCTCTTGGTCAATCTCTAGAATCTTGGACTTCTGCTCTATCACCCACCCAACGTTACATAGTTCATCGCTGGCTTGATAGTTGGGAATATGGCTCTGGCAGTGACCTGGGAAACCATTAAAGGCCTCAGGCGTTGCGTACCATCGCACAGGCTTAAACAAAGAGCTAAGTTACAATGTAAGTGTTGTAAACGGCCTGTTTATGTCCCAAGTTGTTAGTGCTCGGTTGCCCAAGGAAACCGTTGAACGCCTTAAGCGCTTTGCCAGGCGACTGGGGAAAACACCCAGCGAAACGGGAGCCATGCTTATTGAAGAATCTCTTCGGCAAGAGGAGTTCGCCTTTATTGATTTTAGAAACTCTCCCGTGGGACGACAACCTTATCTGACAAATTCTGGGCTGGCCGTCTGGGAAGTGATGATGGTTGCCCAAGACTACAACCTGGATATTGAAGCGGTTGCTCACCATTTCCAGAAACCCACAGCCTGGGTGATGGCTGCTTTTAACTATGCAGAAACCTACCCTGACGAAATTCGCCTGGCGATGGAGGACAACTATGCGATCAGTGCCAAAGCGCTCTCTCATCTGTTACCACAGACCCAAATCCTCGAAGTTCCACGAACGGGATTTGAGGAGCAGCCTTAGTGCTCTCTTTTCTACTCGATGAGCAAATTTCTCCCCTAGTGGCGGAGCAACTCACTCAAAAGCGTCCTGACATCAACATTCTTAGCGTTCAGACCTGGCAACAGGGAATTTTTCGGGCTGCTTCGGATGAAGTACTCCTGACCGCTGCACGGGAGGCCGCGCTAACGCTCGCAACTTATGACTTACGGACAATCCCGCCTCTACTAAGACAATGGGGAGATTTGGGCCTATCGCACGCTGGCGTTATCTTGATTGACCATCGCTCGATTCCGTCCAATCAGTTTGGGGCACTGGTCAAAACTCTGATTTGGTTATGGAATGCTGAGCATCAATCTCTATGGCTCAACCGCATTGTGTTTTTACAACCCCAACCCCCGTAGCATCTCCCTTCCCCACATTATTGATCTAATTTGATCTGAATCTTGCGGATCATCATGCATCGCCAAAAGTCATAATGAGGGCGTTTGACTTGAGGGTAAAATATGGCCTACTGGCTTCTGAAAAGTGAACCCCACGTTTACTCCTATGCCGACCTAGAGCGAGATCAAAAGACGATCTGGGATGGCGTCAACAATAATTTAGCCCTCAAGCATATCCGCACCATGAAACCCGGTGATCTTGCCCTGATTTACCATACGGGCGATGAACGTCGGGCGATGGGCATTGCCGAGGTCATCAGCGAGTCTTATCCCGACCCTAGTTTGAATGAAGAAAAAAGAGCGGTTGTAGATGTAAAAGCCGTCCGACCTTTGCCTCAACCCGTCACTCTGCAACAGGTTAAAGCGGATAGTGCCTTTGAAGGATTTGACTTACTTCGTATTTCTCGTCTATCCGTAGTTCCTGTTTCCGAAGAACATTGGCAACACATTTTGAAGTTAGCGGGGGAGTAGCTCCCCGGCCCCCCAATCCTGGGGGGAGAAACATCCTTGTTTATCTTCCAGTGACTGATTAAGTTTAGGCTTTACTTTAGGGCCAGAATTTCAGTCACCACCTGTGAAATCTTTGCAGCACTATGGGGAGATTAGTGAATACTTCTAAATTGGTAAAACACACTACCCAATAGCTATAAAACTCAAAGCTTAGATGTTAGAATCTCAATATGAAATTCAGCGTAACGATTGACCGCGATGAAGATGGTGTATGGATCGTGGAATGCCCCAGTATTCCTGGATGCATTAGCCAAGGTCACACTAAAGTTGAAGCATTAGAGAACATTAAAGATGCAATTTCGCCTGCCTGCAGGTCCGTGCAGAACGAGGTTTACCACTCACCATAGAGACACAACAAGTAGAGGTCGTCGCGTAGGTGACATCTACTCTTCCTGTTCTCAGTGGTCGTGAGGTCGTTCGTATTTTTGAATCGTTTGGCTGGGAGTTTGCGCGTCAGAGCGCGAGTCATACCATTTTACTTTTTGAATGCGCCAAGGTTGCTTCTCCCCCCAGGATTGGGGGGCCGGGGGGGGCTATATTGCGATGCATTTATTTAGCAAATTGGTATCACATCATTATGGTCAAAGAGGGTGAATTAGTAACGCTGTCTATCCCTGACCATCGCGAGCTTGTAAAGGGAACTTTACGTAGCCTTATTCGTACTGCGGGGCTTACGGTGCAAGAGTTTGTATCCGCTATTTGACATGTCATACAAGCTATTCACGAGTACCATTTTGCCTTTCAATTTCTAACCATTAAAAAAACCGCCCAATTGTGGACGGTCTTTGAGATGCTTGACAGCATTCTTGATTTTCTTGATGTGTTGCTGATGGCGACGGGGCGTATTGTGATGGGATTTGTTTTTCCCTGGTTTGGTTCGTCCCCCAGCACGCCAGGAAGCTTCCTGTGCCATGACTTCACTCCCTAATTAGACTCTAGATCCAGCGTAGCAGGTTTGTCCTATGGTGGAAGAGCAAGATCACCCCGCTGGTTTATTGTTTCCATGAATTCTTACTTTGCCACTGTTGCTCGTGGGCTTGAACCGCTTGCGGCCAAGGAACTAGAAACTTTAGGGGCAAAGGATGTCCGAGAGGATTTCACGGGCGTTCATTTCAAGGGAAATAAAGCCCTCCTCTATCGTGTGAATCTTTGGGCAAGGACGATCTTTCGGGTGTTGGTTCCGATTCGAGAGTTTGCTTGCTCCGATCCCAAAACACTCTATCGAGAAGTCCAAAAAATTGATTGGGAAGAATATTTAACGCCTGTCCATACCCTGGCGGTAGATTGCACCGGGAGTGGAAGTAACCAGTTAAACCATACCCACTTCACTGCTCTTCAGGTCAAAAATGCGATTGTGGACCAGCAGCGAGACACTCTGGGCGAACGGTCTAGTGTCGATACCCATTTGCCTGATGTGCGGGTGAACGTCCATATTCATCGAGACCACTGTATTTTGAGCTTAGATAGCTCTGGAGAAAGTCTTCATCGTCGAGGCTATCGTCCTGCAATGGGAGCCGCCCCGCTGAAAGAAACGTTAGCCGCAGCCCTACTTGACCTAGCCGAATGGAAACCAGGAGTACCCTTTCTCGATCCACTTTGTGGTTCAGGGACCCTTCCTTTAGAGGCGGGATTGAAGGCGTTGAACATCGCACCTGGATCCTTTCGGGAGCATTTTGGCTTCTTTGGTTGGCCTAATTTTGATCAGCCGCTGTGGCAAGAGCTGACCGAGCAAGCTACTCAGGGAGAGGGCGCTACGTTCGAAACTCCTATCTTAGGCAGTGACAGTGATCCAGAAGTTCTTGCTCAAGCCCGCACCAATGCTACGTTGTGTGGCTTGCGTGACCAGGTTATCTTTACGCAAACCACGCTAAGGGATATAGAAGCTCCCGCCGAAACGGGCATTCTAATCTGTAATCCTCCGTACGGGGAACGGCTAGGGAATGCTGAAGAACTGGGAAGCCTCTATAAATCTTTAGGCGATATTTTCAAGCAACGCTTTAAAGGATGGACGGCTTTCGTCTTGACGGGAAATAAAGAGCTCGCCAAACGAATCGGTCTCAAAGCTTCTAGGCGCATTCCTGTCTATAACGGGTCCTTGGCTTGTACTTTTCTAAAGTACGAGATGTATTAAGTAAAATATTATGAACCCTCAAAATAAATACTTAGCAGAAGCAGTATTACGACATCTACTTTTGGGCGCACGAGTGAATGGAATTAGATTTGGACCTAATCTCCAGTTATTGATTGAAAAATCGAATAAAATACTGCTCCAGGGGCAAATTTACTTAAGTTTAAAATCACGATGGGCACTATGGTCAACAACACCAGAAAAGCTCCCTGCTCATGAAGATGATATTCCTGAAGTTTCTATAGGAAAAGCATTAAAAACTTTATATGGGCTGCGTGAACAAGTGATTATCGATGTGCAGCTAAGTGAACCATCTCCCCACCTGATTTTGACGTTAGCGTCTGGTTATACTTTTTTCATAAACGGAAAGCATGATTTGTACGAATGCTGGCAAGTAGGAGCATCTATGGAGAAACCTGACGAAGGTTGGATGGTAGTTAGTTGTCCCGGTGATGATATAGCCGTTTGGGCTCCCCAGCAATTTATAGATGTTATCCTAACTCCTGAAGTTGGCCTGATGCTGATTTAGAGGCCAGGACACAGCTCTTTCTCAAACTAATTAATTCGAAGTTCTAAATAGTCTACACCATGCTCCATCGTCAGTCATTACCTTAGTCTTTAAGTGGATAACCTTTTAAACCTTCTTTTAAGGTACGCTTTAAAATCTTTCCTGTTAAGGAGCGAGGTAGTTGTTCTAGGACAGTAACTTTACGGGGGCATTTATAATCGGCCAACTGTTCCTGAGTGAATTTGATGATGTCTTTTTCAATGGAGGTTTTATGCTCCTTGATTTCCACAAAAGCGTGGACTACTTCTCCTCTCAAAGTGTCATATTCTCCTACTACAGCACAGGCTATAATAGCGGGATGCTGATACAATATTTCTTCTACCTCACGAGCATAAACATTTAGTCCACCGACAATTATTAAGTCTTTAATCCGGTCCACAATATAAAAGTATCCATCTTCATCTACATAACCTAAATCTCCCGTGTGATACCAGCCGTTTTTGAGGACTTTTGCAGTTTCCTCAGGCTGATTCCAGT
This sequence comes from Gloeobacterales cyanobacterium, assembly GCA_049582005.1. GTDB lineage: Bacteria > Cyanobacteriota > Cyanobacteriia > Gloeobacterales > PMM-0068 > Sivonenia. Next base: position 20,885 of record JBAUTB010000121.1, read on the forward strand.
ATCCTTTGAATACATTCGGTCCTTTGACCACGATTTCGCCTACGTCTCCTACAGGTATAAATTCATCGGTCTCTGGATTTACGATGGCCATTTCTATCTCTGCCAAGGGTATACCAATAGAACCAATTTTGCGGGTTCCATCTATGGGATTAAAACTAGTAACGGGAGAACATTCTGTAGGGCCATCTCCTTCCAAGATGACCGTTTGAAATTTTTCTTCAAACTGTTTTAGAACTGAAATAGGAAGAGGGGCACTACCTGAAATACAGCAACGCAATTTTTGTAAATCCCCTTCTTTTGAAGCTGCGAGAAGGGCTCCGAAAAGAGCGGGCACCCCTATAAAAACAGTGCAGTGATACTCTTTGAGATGCTTCAAGGTAACCTGAGGAACAAACCGGGGTTCCAAGAAAACACTGGCTCCACTCCGAACGCACACCAGTAAGGCGACATTTAAAGCATAGACGTGGAATAAGGGCAAAACACAGTAGAGGCGGTCATCAACACTCAACTTTATTGCTTCGCCTGCTGCTGCTGAATCAAAGTCTAGATTTCTACTGGTTAGCATGGCACCCTTCGGCCTGCCTGTTGTCCCTGAGGTATAGATGACCGCTACCACCTCATCCGCTCCTAGAGGCTCTGGTTGGATGGCAGGATTCGCTTGAAAAAGTTGCGGGTAAGGAACTGCCTGTTGGCTAGTTTCCCCCAGGACAACCCACGCACCTTGATATTCTGGAAGTTCCAAGCCATCGGCTAAAGCGCCTAAAGTCACCAGAACGATGGCTTCACTGTCTGAGAGGATGTACGCAACTTCCTGAGATTTCATCAGGGGATTGAGGGTGACAAGCTGGGCTCCCAAACGCCAAATCGCATAGGTCAAAGTAGGAAAGGGCAGAATATTGGGCAACATAATCGCCACTCTGTCTCCTTTGCCCACCCCTAGCTGTTTTAATCCCCCAGCCAAAGCCATAGACTGTTTTTGGAATTCCTGGTAGCTCAGCTGTTGTTCTGCATTCATGAAAGCGACACGCTCAGGATGATCCGTAGCTGTTTGGTCTAGGAGATGAGCTAGATTCATAGCATTTTTGGAGTAACATCCCTGTGATTATCCCAAAATCTGAACATTTAGGCTGTCAAGCCCATTAGGATGTCAAGCCCATCACTTATTTGTTCAATAGAATCGGCCACAGTGTAATCTTCCTACAGGAGAGCGAAAGGATATGCCACAATAGAGATGCAAGGGGCTGTCACGGTTTCGACATTCTAGCGAACCGCTTCTCTGCAGGCCGGGAGTGATCCGATCCCGTTAAATCAGTTCAAAACAGTAAATGCGAACAACATCGTTCCTTTCTCTCGTAAGGTGGCCTTGGCCGCGTAAACACAGATCGCCTTGATTTGTGTGAGAGGCTTAAAGTTTACGCCGATAAGACTTTAAGCAAACCCCATCGGATGCTGTTGGTATAGTCCTGACGGATACCGACTTAAGATCAGTTAGGGAAACCCATCGCTTCTGGGTATGGAGCGTCCGGTCTCTGGGGTCATAGAGGCTAAGCCTGTGAATGAATGGGAGTCTAATAGCTACGGATGGACACGGGTTCGACTCCCGTCAGCTCCACCAATTTTCATACACAGAAGAACTAACTACTGTTGAGTCTACAAGGATGGCGCAAGCAGCCAGTTAATGGGTGTTATTGGGTGTAGTATCGGTGGCATGATCCGTGCCGACACCATCCAAATTACTCCTGAGATTCTCGGACTGATCGCCAAGATTGACGAGTTCAAAGGGGCGTGGCGCGCCCTAGGCACACTCGCGCCCGACCGTCTTTCGGCTCTGCGTCGCGTAGCAACTATCGAAAGTATTGGTTCTTCCACTCGTATCGAGGGCAGCAAGCTGTCCGACCGCGAAGTTAAGCGTCTGCTCTCAAACCTGCAGATCAAGACTTTCACCACCCGAGACGAGCAGGAAGTGGCAGGCTACGCTGAAGTCATGGATTTGGTGTTCTCCTCATGGGAGGGTATAGCGCTCACCGAAAACCACATCAAACAGTTGCACCGCGACCTTTTGATCTACAGCGAAAAGGATGCGTGGCATCGCGGCAAATACAAAACCTCATCCAACAGCGTGGTTGCCTTCGATGAGAATGGGGCACAGATCGGCGTGGTATTCGAGACGGCCACACCCTTCGAAACCCCTAGATTGATGACAGAGCTGGTGACCTGGATTCAGGACGAACGCAGTTTGGGACATCTGCACCCGCTTTTGCTGATTGGCTTGTGGGTCATTGTCTTTCTGGAAATCCATCCCTTCCAGGACGGCAATGGCCGTTTGAGCCGGGTGCTGACCACGCTTATGCTCCTGCAGGCGGGCTACACCTACGTGCCCTACAGCTCGTTGGAAAGTGTGATCGAGCAAAATAAGGAGGCTTACTATCTAGCACTGCGACAGACACAGGGAACGATCCGGACGGATGTGCCAAACTGGCAGCCGTGGCTAATATTCTTTCTTCGCTCCCTCGCCGAGCAGGTGCGTCGCCTCAACCAGAAGATCGAGCGCGAGAAGCTGGTTCTAGCGCCGCTACCGGAGCTATCGCTACAGATCGTCGAGTTCACACGCGATCACGGCAGGATCACCATGGGCGATGCTATCCGACTCACCGGAGGCAACCGCAACACGCTGAAACAGCACTTCAGAACATTGGTTGAACAGGGCCACCTCAACCAGCATGGCAGTGGCCGGGGTGTTTGGTATGAGCTGCGCTGAACTCGGGGTCTTGGGCCGAAACGTTTTATTGCCAGTAGGCTATCAGCGTATCTAGCATCTTAGCTTTTGGCAAAACTAAGCCAAGCAAACAGATCACCTAGGGTTAGCCGCCAATCACCGAGTAATTCCAATACGGGTAGTAGCTCAGAATCCACCTCTTTGGCAATAGGTTGCTGATTAGGTTGAAAAATAATGACAGTTTTCTCTTCTGGAGCAATTAACCACCCCAACTGAGTCCCTTGGTTGAGACAGAACAAAATGTTATTGATAACTCGTATAGGGCGTTGGTCTGGAGAGAGAATTTCAATGGTCCAATCAGGATGAATGGGAAAAATATTTTCAACTTCCCCTTGGGCGTTGATGGGGATTCTATTCCACTCAAACACGGCGATATCTGGAATGATAGAACGTTTGCCAAAGGTACAGCGCAATTCCGTAAAAGCACATCCAATCCGGGTCGGCTCAATTGTCTCATTAATGGCTGCGGATAGGCGGGTTTGGAGGCGACTATGTTTTCCTTGGGGCGTGGGTTTCTGGTAAATCCGACCATCTGCATACTCGCTGGCAGGTTCGGTTTCTGGTAGCTTCAAAAACTCCTCTAACGATAGGTTGGATCGTGCTGAAGTAGGTGCTTGCATACGCTAATCCCTGCTTCAATGTCTAACAAACTCCAAAACAGGGCCTCTGCAATCCCGAGTATAACCAGTTCATTGCTTATAAACTTCCTCAGCCAGACTACCCGAAACAGAATCTTCATCTTGATCTTGATGAAGAAAATGGGTGAGTAAACCCTGGCGGGGACTGAAGAGAAAAGACAGGATGAAAAATACGGTAGAGACCATGACGACCGCCGGACCGGAGGAGATATCCAGGTAGTAGCTTAAGTACAACCCCACCGTACTTGATACTGCGCCCACGGCAACCGATAACAGCATCATGGTCTTAAGTTTCTTCGTTAAGAGGAAAGCTGTAGTTCCGGGGCCAAGCATCAAGGCAATAACAAGGATTACTCCTACGGATTGCATAGAAGCCACAATAGTCGCTGCAATCAAACTCATTACTACCAAATTGAGTGCCTGAACAGGTAGCCCAACAGACTTAGCCCCAAGCGGATCAAAACTGTGAAATAAGAGTTCTTTGTAGATTAGCGAGATGGTTGCGATGACGATTACAGAAATCACCAGGGTTGTGATTAAGTCTGACTCAGACACCCCTAAAATATTTCCGAACAGGAAGTGATTTAGGTCTACTTTACTATCTTTTTGAATCTTAGTAATCAGGATGATACCTAAAGAGAAAAAGCTAGAAAATACAATTCCCATAGCCGTATCTTCTTTGATTTTTGAATTGGTGTGAATCGCTCCAATCAATCCTGTAGCTACTACTCCGGCAATAAATGCACCAAAAAATATATTAGCTCCCAAAAGGAAGGCGATAGCCAATCCAGGCATGACCGCTCTGCTTACAGCATCCCCCAACATCGATAACCGACGGACGATTAAGTAGCTTCCCGTAATCGCACAGATCGTTCCTACCAAGAGAGCAGAAATCATAGCTCTCTGCATGAAGCCATATTGCAAAGGATCTACTAAAAGTTGAACTACATTCATGAGGATGTCTACTTACTTTTTGAAAGGGCAAAGGACAACGTGGGGACCATCACTATTAACGAACGAATCGACTTAACTTACCCCCATAGGCTAGGGCTAAATTCTCATCAGTAAAGACCGTTTCTCTTGGGCCAAAGGCTACTACCCGATTTTTCAAGAGTAAAATATCATCGTAATAGCTGACGGCTTCCCCTAAGTCATGATTGACTACTAATAGCGTTTTTTGTTCATCTCGCAATTCTTGAAAAATCTGGAAAATGATCGCTTCACTGGTTTGATCTACCCCAACAAAAGGTTCATCAAAAAATAGCAAATCTGCCTTTTGAGCCAGAGCACGGGCAATGAAAACCCGTTGTTGCTGACCACCAGAAAGTTCACCAATTTGACGTTCTGCAAAA